>NZ_JBEGED010000022.1:0-83483 GCF_040202885.1 Xanthomonas sp. WHRI 1810A | reverse complement strand
TGTCCGTTTGGCGCGTACCGGCGGAGCAATGCCGGAGCGAGGGAACCCCGACGAAGGAGGGGCCGGACACGGGAGCGGGCCTTTTTGGTTACTTTTTTGGCTCTTGAAAAAAGTGACCCGCTGTAAGAGCGGAACCGATACCAGCAACACCCCCGTTAACGGATATACACACCATCCGAGGGGTGTCAGTCAGACCGCATCGCGCCCGTCGTAACCTCCGAATGCTCCTACAGGGACCGCGTCACCCGCTGTAAGAGCGGAACCGATATCAGCAACACCCCCGATAACGGATATACACACCGACCGAGGCGTGTCAGAACCACCGCATCGCGCCCGTCGTAACCTCCGAATGCTCCTACAGGGACCGCGTCACCCGCTCGGTATCGACCAACCGCATCGAGGGCAAGCGGGCTGCGCGTCAACCCTGGTTTACCAACGAAACGCCACAGTCCCCAGCACCGTGCGCTCTTCACCCCAATAGCAACGCCCGGCGTTGTTGCAGCCCGACACGTATTCCTTGTCGAACAGGTTCTTGGCGTTGACGTCCACCGACCAGTGCTTGTCGATGTCATACCCCACCAACGCATCCACCAGCGTCACGTCCCCGGTCTTCAACGTGCCGTACAACGTCGGCGCGGTGTAAGCGAACGTGTTGTCGAAATACCGCACACCCCCGCCCACCCGCAGGCCACTGAGCGCCCCGTCGAGGAAACGGTACGTCGCCCACGTCGACGCCTGATTACGTGGAATACCCGTCAGCTGATGATCCTCGAACAGCGACCCCGGCGCGTCCTTGGTCACCCGCGCATCGGTGTAGGTGTAGGACGCCACTAGGCTGAGGTTCGGGGTCACGTCACTGTTGACCTCAAGCTCCACGCCCTTGGACTTACTCTTGCCCACCTGCTGGCTGAACCCGTTGCTGCCGGCCACCACATCATGGGATTTGGTCAGGTCAAACACCGCCGCGCTAAAGGTCGTGTTCCAGCCTCTGGGCTCGAACTTCAGACCCATTTCGTACTGCTCGCTGAGGATCGGATCGAGCAATTCCCCGTTCGGTTGTGAGGACTGCTGCACCGGCGTGAACGCCGTCGAATAGCTGACATACGGCGAAATCCCGTTTTCGAACTGGTACATCAAACCTGTTTGCCAGCTGAAACGGTGATCCCAGCCGTCCAGGTCGGTGGCCGGCACCGCTGCGCTACCGGGTCTGGCGGCGCTGGCGCGGTTGCGGTATTCGCTCTGCACCCAGTCCTGACGCCCACCCAACAGGAAGATCCAGTTGTCGTACTTGCTTTGTACCTGCCCGTACGCGCCGTACATGTGTTGATCGAGCTGCGAATTCTGTACGTACTGCGACGCGTTCGGCTGCACCGGCGAGAACACCGGATTGAACACGTTGTAGGTGCCGCCATTGCCGGCGTTCCAGTCCTGGTTGAAGGACGTCCGGTCGTAGCTGGCGCCGAGCAACACGGTGTTGTCCAGCGCGCCGGAGGTGAAGTGCCCTTCGAACTGGTTGTCCAGCGAATAGGTGACCGACTTGTTGTCGCGGTCGTAGGCGGTGCTGCTCAACGTCGACCCGAAACCGCCGTTGTTCAGGTTGTTCGGCCAGGTCTCGTGGCGGTTCAGACGCGACTCCATGTAGCGCGAGTTCTGCCGGAACTGCCAGGTCTCGTTGAGCTGATGACTGAACTCGTAGCCCAGGGTCCAGGTTTCCCGTTCGAAATCGTCCCAGCTCGGGTTGCCGTTGAACTGGTCCTTGCCGATCTTGCCGTTGACGTTATTCAGCAGCGTGCCTGCCGCCGGGTAACCCAGCAGCAGTTTGGTGCGGTCACGCTGGTAGCTCGACAGCAGGGTCAGCGCGGTGTCTTCGTCGAAGTTGAAGGTCATCGACGGCGCGATGTACAGACGATCGTCCGGCACCGAGTCCACTTGGGTATCGGCGTTGCGGCCCAGCATCACCACCCGCCCGAGAATGCGGTTGTCGTCGGTCAACGGGCCGGACACGTCCAGCCCGAGCTGACGGCGATTGTTGCTGCCATAGGTGAATTTGGCTTCACCCTGAGCGGTTTCGGTCGGCTTTTTGCTGACCAGATTGACCAGGCCGCCCGGCGCGTTTTCGCCGTACAGAATCGAGCTCGGCCCACGAAAGACTTCGGTGCGTTCCAGGCCGTAGGGCTCGGTGGTGGTGTCATAGCGGTTGCCTTGCAGGCGCAGGCCGTCCTTGAGCAGGCCGTAACCGTAGTCGGTGGCGTTGTAGCCGCGAATGGAGAACAGATCGCCGGCCAGGCCGTCGCCCACGGCAAACGGCGGCGCGAAGATCCCCGGCACGTAGCCGAGGATATCGGTGAGGGTCTGCGAGCCCTGGTCCTGGATGCGTTGACGGGTGACGACCGACACCGAACGCGGGGTTTCCGACAGCGGCGTGCTGGTCTTGGTGCCGGCGGTGCTGTTCTGCACCTGATAGCCTACGGCCTGCTGCCCTTCCGGCGCCTGCCCGGTAATGACCGAGTTCTCCAACTGCAGCGCCTTGCCATTGCCGGCGGGTACGCGCGCGTCTTCTGCTGCCGCCATTCCGTGCCAACTGACGGTGGCAATCACCAGCGCCAGGGTCTTGAGTTTGAAATCCTTGTTGTTAGTGCGAGCCATGCGTTCCCCCTCCCTCGAACCTTGTCACGGGGCCCCAGCCCCACGTGTACCGAAATATGTCAAAAAGCGAGGAAATGTAACAGAGAACAATTCCTATTACCATTGCGATTGAAGCGGCGAGCTAAAGCCTTCCCTGGCCTGTCGATGGGCGCATCAAGCCGAGCTGACAGCAGCGCTGACGCTGGCGGCAAAGATGTCGGCTACTTGGTCGATCTGTGCGGCGGTGATGATCAGCGGCGGCAGAAAACGAATGACGCTGGAGTGACGGCCGCCGACTTCGACGATCAGCCCGCGTTGCAGGCAGTGACGCTGAACGGCCGACGCCAGCGCGCCATTGTGCGGTGGACGACCCAGCGCATCGAGCCGGCCGGCGGGCTCGACCATTTCCACCCCCAGCATCAGGCCCATGCCCCGCACATCGCCCATCTGCGGGTAATCCTTCTGCAGCCCGCGCAGGTGCCCGCTCAGGCGCTCGCCCATGGCCGCGGCGTGCACGTCCAGACGCTGTTCCCGGACGATGCGCAAGGTGGTCGACCCGGCCACCATCGCCAGCTGATTGCCCCTGAACGTCCCGGCGTGGGAGCCCGGTTTCCACACGTCCAGCGACTGGTGATACACCACCACCGCCATGGGCTGGCTGCCGCCGATGGCCTTGGACAGCACCAGCACATCCGGGGTGATGCCCGCGTGCTCGAAGGCGAAGTGCTTGCCGGTACGCGCTACGCCGCACTGGATCTCGTCGAGGATCAGCGGCACCTTGGCCTCGCGGGTGATGCGCCGGACTTCCCGCAGCCAGTGCGCGGACGTCGGCACCACACCGCCCTCCCCCTGCACCGGCTCCAGAATCATCCCGGCCGGCAACAGCACGCCGCTTTCCGGGTCCGTGAGCTGGTTCTCGATGTAATGCAGCCCGACCCGTTCGCCCTCCTCGCCGCCCACCCCGAACGGGCAGCGATAGTCATACGGGAACGGCAGGAACTGCGCCCCCGACGCCAGCCCGCCGAGATAGGCCTTGGGCCCCAGGTTGCCCATCAACCCCAGCGCGCCCTGGGTCATGCCGTGATAGGCGCCGTGGAACGCCATCAGATTGCTGCGGCCGGTGGCAGTGCGCACCAGTTTCAGCGCTGCTTCCACCGCATCGGTCCCGGCCGGCCCGCAGAATTGAATGCGCGCGTCTTTGGCAAAATCGGCCGGCAACAACGCGAACAGCTCATTGATGAAATCGTCCTTGGCCTCGGTCATCAGGTCCAGGGTGTGCAGCGGACGCTGACCGTCGAGGGTGTCGCGCAGGGCCTGCACCACCTGCGGGTGGTTGTGGCCCAGCGCCAGAGTCCCGGCCCCGGCCAGGCAATCGATGAACCAGCGCCCTTCGCTGTCCTGCACGTGAATGCCCTGGGCGCGCTTGAGTTCCAGGGGAATCCGTCGCGGGTAACTGCGGGCGTTGGACTCCACGGCGGCCTGGCGTTCAAGCCGCGGCGTGGGGGCGAAATGGTAGTCGGCGCGGGCCAGTGCCGCGTCCGGGCTGATGTCGGCAATCGGCGTCACGTGGGTGGGGCTATACATATTCCTGCTCCTGGAAATCCTGCGACTGAAGGCGTTCACAGACCTGCCCGAGGGACTCGGCCAGTTGATGGATAAACAGCTGATCACGGACGATCGAGAGGTGGTCGGCGTCGATCCAGACCGAAGCCTGCAACGGGCGACCCAGGCCCGACGTCAGAAGCGCCGGTGCGTTGTCGTTGTTTTCCGGCGAGCGCGTGGCCCACCAGGCGTGGACCGGCGCGCCGGACGCATGAATCGTCTGGCAGTGACTGGCCAGCTGGCGCATGTGGCGTTCCACCGCCAGCAACTGTTGCCAGTGCTCGTCGGCGGCGTTGTCGCCGTCGCCAATGACAGGTCCGGCCACGGCGGGACGCGGTAGACCGGCGCCGGGCACGTAGCCGTCGATCAGGCCGACGAATTCCACGCGCTTGCCAAGCCGTGCCAGCAACCGGGCCATTTCCAGCACCATCGTGCCGCCCATGGACCAGCCGATCAGGCGGTACGTGCCGGTGGGTTGCTGTTCGAGCAGGGCCTTGACGTAATCCCGGGCCATTTGCTCGATGGAGGTGTCGCGCCAGCCGGCGTCCAGCACCTGTCGGTTCTGCACGCCCCAGACGTCCCACTGCGCGGACAACCGCCGCGCCAGGGCGTAATAACCCACCACCGTGCCGCTGACCGGGTGCACGCAGAACACCGGCGGCTGCCGGCTCGGGCCGCTGCTCAGACGGATCAGCGGATTGAGCCCGGTGCTGACAACCGCAGCGGTGGGCGTTGGCGCTTGCACCGTGGGCACGCTGTCCAGCAATTCCACCAACGCATCGTTGTACGCCGTGAGCAAGCGTTGAACGGTCTCGCGCCGATAACGCTGACCACTGAAACGGAAGGTCAGGCCCAGTTGGCCGGCAAACACCTGGGCGTTGATTTCCAGCTCGCGGTTCAAGGGCGTCGCCGGGTCGATCAGCGCGCCGGGCGAGGTGCTGGCCGGTGCAAAGCGTCCGTCGCCCAGGTCCTGATCGAACTGGCCGAGGTAGTTGAACACCACCTTCGGTTCGGGCAGCGCCGCCAGTTGTTGGCGCACCGCTTCCGTGCCCAGATAACGCAACAGGCCAAAGCCGACGCCTTTGTCCGGCAGACCGCGCACGGTGTCGCGCACGCCGGTCAGCGTGTCCCGGACGCTGGCAGTGGCGGCCAGGCGCAGCGGAAACAGGCTGGTGAACCACCCCACCGTGCGGCCCACGTCCAGCACCTCGGACAACCCTTCCCGGCCGTGACCTTCCAGCGCAATCAGGCTGTGGTCCAGACCGCCCCAGTGTTTGAGCGCCTGGACCAGCACCGCCAACAGCATTTCGTCCATCCGCGCGTCCAGCGCGGCCGGTGCTTCGCGCAGCAGACGCCGGGTCTGCCCTTCGTCCAGCAGCAGCTCGCACTGTTGAAGATCGGCCTGGGTGGCGCGGCCCGTCGGTTCATCCACCGGCCAGACCTGGTCGGCGCCGCCCACCTGTTCCAGCCATTGCAGCGCTTCGGATTGACGTTCCGGGCGCTGCGCCGCCGCAACCAGTTGCTGGGCCCAACGCTGATAACTGGCGCCCTTGGGCCCCAGCGCCACAGGTTCGCTCGCCGCCAGCTGCGAATACGCCCGGGCCAGGTCTTCCAGCAACACCCGCCACGACACGCCGTCCACCACCAGGTGATGGGCGACCAGCAACAGCCGCTGACCGTCCGGCATCTGCGCCAGCACCACCCGCAGCAGCGGGCCGTCGTGCAGGTCCAGACTGCGTTGCGCCTGTTCGCACAGTTCCAGCAACTGCGCGTCATCGGCCACTTCCCGCACCCACGGTTGGGCGCGTTCGTCGTCCGCGTCCGGCCATGCGCGGTAGCGTTGCTGCCAGCTCAAATCTTCACCCTGGCTGAAAGCCAGGTTCAGGCCGTCGTGATGACGCAGCAGCGCGTGCAGTGCCCGGGCCAGCAACGGCGCTTGCAGCGGGCGCTTCACGTCGAGCAACAGCGCCTGATTGAAGTGCGCGCGGTTGACCATCGGCTGCTCGAAGAAATGCGCCTGGATGGGCGTCAGCGGCAACTCGCCGCTGGGCGTTTCGTCGATGCGTTGCGCCGGCGCAAGCGGCTCGGCCTCGGTCAGGCGCAGCGCCAGGTCCTGCAGGCGCGGATGGCTGAACACGTCTTTGGGCAGCAGCTTCAGCCTCACCTGGCGCAGGCGCGTGATGACCGCCAGCGACTGAATCGAATCGCCGCCCAGCTCGAAAAAGCTGTCCTGACGACTGATCTGCTCGACGCCCAGCAGGGTCTGCCAGACGGCGGCCAACTGCACTTCGCGCTCGCCCTGCGGCGCCTGATGCGGGTGATGGCTCAGTTGCGGCTCGGGGAGCGCATTGCGGTCCAGCTTGCCGTTGGGCAGCTGCGGCAGACGCGCCATGACCACGATGTGCGCCGGTACCATGTATTCCGGCAGCTGATTTTTCAGTTGCTGCTTGAGGCTGTCTTCGCTCAGATTTTGGCCGCCGACGTAACCCAGCAGGCGCTTGCCCTGGGCGCCGTCGCGGACGATGACCAGCGCTTCGCGTGCGCCGTCGCAGGCTTTGAGCGCTGCCTCGATTTCCCCGGCTTCGATGCGAAAGCCCCGCAGTTTGATCTGGTGATCGATTCGGCCCAGGTATTCCAGCTGGCCTTCGGCGTTGAGCCGGACCCGGTCGCCGCTGCGGTACAGCCGCTCTCCGCTGCGGAATGGATGCGGCACGAATTTCTCGGCTGTGGCCGCTGGACGATCCAGATAACCCCGCGCCACCGCGCCGCCCAGGTACAGCTCACCCGCGATGCCTTGGGGCAGCGGGTTCAAGTCGGCGTCCATCACGTAGCCCTGGCGATCCCCCACCAGATCGCCAATCGGCGCGTACGCCGTGGTGAAATCCGCGGTGGCCGCCGGTGCCAGCCACAGCGTTGGCGTGACCACCGTTTCGGTCGGGCCGTAGCCGTTGATGATCACTTCGGGCTGCAAGTTGCGGATCACGTCGTGCAGCATTTCCCGGCTGAAGGCTTCGCCCGCAAAGCAGTAGGTTTTCACCCCCGGCCCCTTGCCCTGCACACCGGCCCAGTCGGACAGCTGCCGCAGGTAGCTGGGCGGAAACGCCGCCACGGTGATGCCTTCGCGGATCAGCGTGTTGTAGGTCTGCTCGACGCTCCACAGTTCCTGATCGCGCAGCACCACGCGGGCGCCGTAGCACATCGGCGTCATCCAGCGTTCGTGAGCACCGTCGAAGCTGATGGAGAGGAAGTGAAACTCCCTGTCCTCCGGTGTGAAGCGATAGCGTTCGCCGATGGTCTGGATGTGCATCGAGATATCGCCGTGGGCGATGGCCGCGCCTTTGGGTTTGCCGGTGGAGCCGGAGGTGTAAATCAGGTACGCCAGTTGCTGCGGGTGGATGATCGTTTCCGGCGCAGTGATCGGTTCCGAAGACACGTCCAGCCGGTCCAGATTGAGCAGCGGCACGTCCCCCGCCGACACCCGATCCAGCGCCGCTTCGTGGCTGATCAACAGCTTCACGCCGCCGTCTTCCAGCATGTAGCGCAGGCGTTCGGCCGGGTAATCCGGGTCCAGCGGGATGTAGGCGCCGCCGGCTTTCAGTACGGCGAAGAACGCCACCCACAAATCGATGCCGCGCTCCATGGCAATCGCCACGCGCACTTCGGTGGTCACCCCCAATCGGCGCAAGGCGTGGGCCAGTTGATTGGCGCGCTGGTCGAAGGCGGCAAACGTCAGGGATTGATCGCCATGCACCAGGGCAATCGCCTCCGGCCGCAAACGGGCGTGATCGGCAATCAGCTCGTGAATCGGCCGCTGCGAATAGGGCGAAAACGGCGGCGTGTTCCAGGTTTCCAGTTCGGCGAGGTCCTTCTCGGTCAACAGCGGCAGATCGCCGATGGCCGTGTCCGGGCGCTCGCAGACCGCGTTCAACACCGTCAGCAACTGCCCGAACAAGCGCTCGACAGTGGCGGCGTCGAACAGGTCGGTGGCGTAATCCAGGTAGCCGGTGATGCGCCCGTCCTGATGCTCGAACGTGCCGAGCACCAGATCGAACTGGGTGCCATTGATCGCCCAGGGTTGCGGTTCGCAGGTCAGCCCGTCGAACTGCAGCGGCGACAGGTCCGGTTGCAGCTGATGGTTGTAGCTGACCTGGAACAGCGGGTTGACGCTCAGGCTGCGCGCCGGTTGCAGGGCTTCCACCAGTTGCTCGAACGGCAGATCCTGATGCGCATGGGCGCCCAGCAGGTTGTCTTTGACCTGGGCCAGCAATCGGCTGAAGGGCAGCTCGCCACTGACCTCGGCACGCAGCACCAGGGTGTTGACGAAGAAGCCGATCAGCCCCTGGGTCTGCACCTCGGCGCGCCCCGCCACCGGCACGCCGATGCGCAGATCGCGCTGGCCGGTGAGGCGGTACAACAGGCAATCGAAGGACGCGAGGAACAGCATGAACAGCGTCGCGTCCTGATCCCGTGCCGTGGCGCGCAGTGTGTCGGCCAGCGCTGGCGGCAGCGTAAACCCGTGGCGCCCGCCCTGGCCGTCCCGAATCGCCGGACGCGCACGGTCGGCCGGCAATTCCAGCACCGGCTGCTCATCGCCCAGCGCCTGGCGCCACCAGTCCAGCTGCCGCTGGCGCTCATGCCCGCTGAGGTGTTCTCGCTGCCAGGTGGCGTAGTCGGCGTACTGCACGGTCAGCGCCGGCAGTTGGGCGTCAACGCCGGTGGAGAACTGGCGATACAGCGCGGCGAAATCCTCCAGCATCACCTGCACCGACCAGCCGTCGGAGATGATGTGGTGCGTGCACAGCAGCAGGCCCCACTCCTGTTCCGCCAGCCGCACCAGCGCGACCCGCCACGGCGATTGCCCGGCGTCCAGATCGAAGGGTTCGGCCATGAAGGATTGGGCCAGTGCGGCGAATTCGGAGTCGACCCCTGTTGGAGCGAGGCTTGCCCGCGAAGGCGATGTTTCAGGCAATGAAGATGTGCGGGATTCACCGGCCTCTTCGCGGACAGGTCCGCTCCCACGGGTTGCGGCGGCTGCAAATCTAGCGTCAGGGCCGACGACGCCATCGCGGGCAAGCGCGCTCCTACGGGTGACGGTGGTCGGAGGATCGCGCAAGTCATGACGTGTTATGACGACGCCACTCACAGGCAAAACCCGCTGCAGCGGCACGCCGTGCTCACCGGGCAGGAAGCAGGTGCGCAGGGTTTCATGCCGTGCGGCCAGCGCATCGAAACTGCGCTGCAAGGCGTCGACCTGCAGATCACCGCTCAAACGCAGCACGCACGGCAGGTTGTAGGCCGCGCTGTCCGGCTCCAGTTGCGCGAGGAACCACAGCCGTTGTTGAGCAAACGACTGCGGCGCGAATTCACGTTCGGCGCGCGGCAGCAACGGCGCCATCGCGGCGATGTCAGCCTTGGTACCGAGGTAATGGGCCAGGTCCGCCAGCACCGGCGCATCGAACAGCGCCCGCAACGGCAACTCCCGCCTCAGGTCACGCCGCACCTGCGCCACCAGCTGAATGCCCAGCAGCGAATGACCGCCCAGGGCGAAGAAGTTGTCCTGACGCCCGACCTTTGCCACGCCCAGCAAGTCCTGCCACAGCGCAGCCAGCTGGGTTTCCACGCCTGCAGTCGGTGCTTCGAACGTGACCTGGTGCAGCAGCGGCTCCGGCAAGGCCTTGCGGTCCAGTTTGCCGTTGGCGCTGAGAGGCAAGCGGTCCAGCGTGACCAGATGCGCCGGGATCATGTAGTCCGGCAGGCGTTGTTTCAGCTGGTTGCGCAATTGGTCTTCGTCGAATGAATCGGCGACCAGATACCCCACCAGCTGCGTCCCGGTCGCCAGTTCGCGGGCAACGACAACTGCTTCATGGACCGCTGGATGATCCAGCAGCGCCGATTCAATCTCACCGATCTCGATGCGCAGGCCGCGCAGTTTGATCTGATGGTCCAGACGCCCGAGGTATTCCACCGCGCCGTCCTTGCGCCAGCGCGCCAGATCGCCGGTTCTGTAGAGCCGCTCGCCAAAGCCAAACGGGCTGGCGATGAAGCGTTCTGCGGTCAGGGCCGGGCGTTGGTGATACCCGCGCGCCAGCCCTGCGCCGCCGATGTACAGCTCGCCCGGCACGCCGATGGGCTGCGGATTGAGACGGCTGTCGAGGATATGAATCTGCAGATTGGCGATAGGCGCGCCGATGGGAACGCTTGCGCCCGGCTCATCGCGGCAGGTCCAGTGGGTCACGTCGATTGCCGCTTCGGTGGGGCCGTAGAGATTGAACAGACTCGCGTTGGGCAGCCGTTGCAACGTGTCTCGCTGCAAGTCGGCGGGCAAGGCTTCGCCGCTGCAAATGATGCGTTTCAGTGAGCGGCAACCGTCCAAATCATCCTGCGCCATAAACGCCGCGAGCATCGACGGAACAAAGTGCAGCGTACTGATTTGGTGTTCTTTGATGAGGCCCGACAGCACAGCCGGATCCCGATGATCCCCCGGCTGCGCCACCACCAGACGCGCCCCAACCATCAACGGCCAGAAGAACTCCCAGACCGAGACGTCAAAACTGAATGGCGTTTTTTGCAGCACTGAATCGGTGGCGTCCAGCGCGTAAGCGTCCTGCATCCAGGCCAGACGGTTGAACAGCGCGGCGTGGGTATTGCCCGCGCCCTTTGGCTTACCGGTCGAACCGGAGGTGTAAATCATGTAGGCCAGTTGTTCGGGATGAATCTCGACGTTTGGCGTTTGAATCGAGCAATGGCTGACGTCCAGCTGATCAAGATTCAGGACCTGCACGCCATCCACCGGCGGCAGATCATCGACCGCTGCATCGTGGGTCAACAACAGCGCAACCCCCGCGTCCTCGATCATGTAGCGCAAGCGATCAACCGGATACTCGGGGTCGAGCGGCACATAAGCAGCCCCCGCCTTCACCACCGCATACAGCGCCACGACCATTTCCACCGAACGCAACGCCGCCACGCCCACCAGCGATTCGCAGTCAATGCCCAGCGAACGCAAGTGATGGGCCAGCTGATTGGCACGCTGATCCAGCGCGCGGTAGCTCAGTACCTCATTGCCAAAGCGCACTGCTTCCCGCTCGGGATGCAACGCCGCCATGCGCTCGAACTGCCGGTGCACGATGGGCTCCTCAACCGCCCAATCCCGCGCCGTGTCGTTGACTGACACCAGCTGATTCCGGTCCTGCTCATCCAGCCATTCGACATCGCCCACCGCCGCATCCGGCCGCGCCAGTAACGCGCAGAACAACTGCACGAACCGCTGATGCAGACGCTCAACGGTACTGCGATCGAACAGATCCGTGGCGTAGGTCCACGACCCGCTGAGCGCACCGTCGGCGTCTTCTTGGGTGTTAAGCATCAGGTCGAACTGGCTGCTGCCATCGCTCAACGGCAGCACCTCGGCCTGCACGCCGGGCAATGACGCCAAGGGTTGGTAGTCCCGATGCTGGTGGTCGTAGGCCACCTGGAACAGCAGGTTGTGGCTGAGGCTGCGTGGCGGTTGCAGCGCTTCCACCAGTTGTTCGAACGGCAAGTCCTGATGGGCTTGAGCGCCCAACGTCGTGTCCTTGGCGTTGTGCAGTACCTGAACGAACGTCTGGTCCGGCGACAGCTCGGCGCGCAGCACCTGGGTGCTGACGAAGAAGCCGATCAGGCCTTCCACTTCCGGCCGCGAACGCCCGGCAATCGGCACGCCGATACGCACATCGCGCTGCCCGCTCAGGCGATGCAGCAGCACCTGATACGCCGACAGCATCATCATGAACGGCGTAACCCCTTGGCCTCGGGCAAACGCCCGCAGGCGCTGGGTGAAGTCAGCATCGAAACCGAACAGCAAACGCTCGCCGCGATAACGCTGTTGCGCCGGACGCGGCCGGTCAGCCGGTAGCTCCAGTACCGGGTGCTCGTCGCCCAACTGCTGTTTCCAGTACGCCAGTTGACGCGCGCCCTCGCCCGCCGCCAGCCATTCACGCTGCCACACGGCGAAGTCGGCGTACTGCACCGGCAACTCGGTCAGCTGCGCGTCACGCTGTTCGACGGCCGCGCGGTACAGCGCGCTGAAATCCTGCAACAGCACGCGCACCGACTCACCGTCGGAGATCATGTGGTGCAGGCACAGCAACAGGCGTTGCTCGTCGGCCGATATCCGCACCAGCGCCACGCGCCAGACCGGGCTGTCCGACAGGTCGAACGGACGGGCGACGAAGGCCTGGGCCAACGCCGCGAAACGCGCTTCGATGTCAGTGTCATCGCTGATGTCCAGACGCTCGATCAGCACGTTCGGCGCAGGTTCGATGTGCTGCAACGGCACCGCCGATCCTGCACTGAAGCGGGTGCGCAACACTTCATGCCGCGCCGCCAGGCCGTTGAACGCCGCTTGCAGTGCGGATTCATCCAATGCGCCGACGAGGCGGATCGCCCCCGGCAGGTTGTAGGCGTGGCCGCCCGGATGCAGTTGATCGAGGAACCACAGGCGCTGTTGCGAGAACGATTGCGCCGCCGTGTTGGCATGGCGTGCTGTCAGTTCAAGCTGAGCCGACGGCTGCTCGGCGCTGCTGATCAACAGGGCAAAATCCCGCAAGCGTGGCGCGTCGAACAGCGCCCGCAACGGCACGTTCAGGTCATGTTCGTGACGCAGACGCGAGATCAGTTGCATGGCCAGCAGCGAGTGCCCGCCCAGTTCGAAAAAGTGGTCGTCGCGGCCCACGGCCTCGATGCCCAACAGCGGCTGCCAGATCGCCGCCAGTTGCCGTTCAATCAGGGTTTCCGGCGCCTGATAATCGCTGGAACGGGTGTCGGGCTCGGGGAGCGCATTGCGGTCCAGCTTGCCGTTGGGCAACTGCGGCAGACGCGCCATGACCACGATGTGCGCCGGCACCATGTATTCCGGCAGCTGATTTTTCAGTTGCTGCTTGAGGCTGTCTTCGCTCAAACCGTTGCCGCCGACGTAACCCAGCAGGCGCTTGCCCTGGGCGCCGTCGCGGACGATAACCAGCGCTTCGCGCACGCCGTCGCAGGCTTTGAGCGCCGCTTCGATCTCCCCGGCTTCGATTCGAAAACCCCGCAGTTTGATCTGATGATCAACGCGGCCCAGATACTCCAGCTGACCATCGGCACCCAGGCGCACCCGGTCGCCGCTGCGGTACAGCCGTTCACCGCTGCGGAACGGGTGTGGCACAAACTTCTCGGCCGTGGCCGCTGGACGATCCAGATAACCCCGCGCCACCGCGCCGCCCAGATACAACTCACCCGCAATGCCTTGGGGCAGCGGGTTCAAGTCGGCGTCCATCACGTAACCCTGACGGTCACCCACCAGATCGCCAATCGGCGCATAGGCCGTGGTGAAATCCGCGGTGGCAGCAGGCGCCAGCCAAAGGGTCGGCGTGACCACGGTTTCGGTCGGGCCGTAGCCGTTGATGATCACTTCGGGCTGCAAATTGCGGATCACGTCTTGCAGCATTTCGCGGCTGAACGCTTCGCCGGCGAAGCAGTAGGTTTTCACCCCCGGCCCCTTGCCCTGCACACCGGCCCAGTCGGACAGCTGCCGCAGATAGCTGGGCGGAAACGCCGCCACGGTGATGCCTTCGCGGATCAGCGTGTCGTAGGTCTGCTCCACGCTCCACAGTTCCTGATCGCGCAAGACGACACGAGCGCCGTAGCACATCGGCGTCATCCAGCGTTCGTGGGCGCCGTCGAAGCTGATGGACAGGAAGTGAAACTCCCGGTCCTCGGGGGTAAAGCGATAACGCTCGCCGATGGTCTGGATGTGCATCGAGATATCGCCGTGGGCGATGGCCGCGCCTTTGGGTTTGCCGGTGGAGCCGGAGGTGTAAATCAGGTACGCCAGTTGTTGCGGGTGGATGATCGTTTCCGGCGGGGTGGTCGGTTCCGAACACACGTCCAGCCGGTCCAGATTGAGCAGCGGCACGTCCCCCGCCGACACTCGATCCAGCGCTGCGTCGTGGCTGATCAGCAGTTTCACGCCGCCGTCTTCCAGCATGTAGCGCAGCCGTTCAGCCGGGTAATCCGGGTCCAGCGGGATGTAGGCGCCGCCGGCTTTCAGTACGGCGAAGAACGCCACCCACAAATCGATGCCGCGCTCCATCGCAATCGCCACGCGCACTTCGGTGGTCACGCCCAAGCGGCGCAGGGCGTGGGCCAGTTGATTGGCGCGCTGATCGAAGGCGGCGAAGGTCAGGGATTGATCGCCATGCACCAGGGCAATCGCCTCCGGCCGCGACCGCGCGTGATCGGCAATCAGCTCGTGAATCGGCCGCTGCGAATACGGGGAGAACGGCGGCGTGTTCCAGGTTTCCAGTTCGGCGAGATCCTGAGCGGTGAGCATCTGCAGTTCGCCGACGCTTGCCTCCGGGAAGCGGCACAGGCCGTCGAGCAATTGCTGGAAATGCCCGCACAGCCGCTGGATCTGCTCGGCGCTGAACACACTGCTGTGGTAGTTCACGTGGACGTGCGCCTGCTCGCCCGCCACCACCGCCAGGCTCAGGGGGTAGTGGGTTTTGTCGCTGAGCTCCACCGCACCGAGGGTGACACCGCCCGCGCGTTTGTCCCGCAGCACGGCGTCGACGGGGAAGTTTTCGAACACCAGCAGGCTGTCGAACAGGTCGCGTCCGGCCTGGCCCGCGAAGCGTTGCGCCTCGAACAGCGGCGTGTGTTCGTGCTCGCGCAGTTCAAGGTTGTGCGCCTGCAAGTCGTTGAGCCAGTCACCGACCTTCTGCTGAGGCTCGGGCGCCTGGACCAGCGGCAGGGTATTGATGAACAGCCCGAGCATGCGTTCGATGCCCGGCACCTGGGCCGAACGCCCGGACACCGTGGCGCCGAACGCCACCCGACGCTGGCCGGTGTAGCGCTGCAACAGCAGCACCCAGACGGCCTGAATCAGCGTGTTGGCGGTGACGTGCTGACGCCGCGCTGCAGCGTTGAGCAGCGCGCCGTCCAGGTCCATGGACGTGACCCGCACCTCATTGGGCAGCGTCGTGCCATCGGCCGAACGCGGCGCCAGCACGGCGGCGGCCATCAGGGTCGGCTGATCGAAACCCGCCAAGTGGGCCTTCCAGAACGTAGCGCTCAATGTTTCATCGCGGCTTTGCAGCCAGTGCACGTAATCGCCGTAATGCCCGGCGGGGGTCGGCGCGGTGTCGGACAGCGCGGCCTGAAGCACTTCGCCCAGTACCGCCGCGCTGCTCCAGCCGTCCAGCAGGATGTGGTGGAAGGTCCAGACCAGTTTCCAGCCGCTGTCGCTGACCCGCACCAGCAACACCCGCATCAGCGGCGCTTCATCCAGCGAGAACGGCGTTTCACGCTCGGCGGCCAGCACGGCGTGCACCGTGTGCTGAGCGTCCCGCAGGTCCAGCTCGCGCACGATCAGCGCGGCATCGCGGCGTACCAGTTGCACCGGCTGCTGGCTGATTGGCAGGCGCAAAAACGATGCCCGCAGGATCGGATGGCGCTGCACCGCCGCCGCCCACGCGGCCTTGAAGCGCGCCACCGGCAACTGCTTGATGTCCATTGCCACCTGATTGATGTACAGGTCGCGGGGGGCATGGTTGTCGGTGCTCGACGGCTCGGCCAACTCACTGTGGAACAGCAGGCCCTGTTGCATCGGCGTCAGCGGGTACAGCTGTTCGATGTCCCGCGGCGCCACTGGCAGCGCGTCCAGTTGCGATTGCTCGAGGGCCAGGACCGGGAAGTCCGACGGCGTGACCGCTGAATGGCGGCGGCAGTGTTCGATCACTTCATCGAGCGCCGCGGCGTAGGCATCCAGCAGCGATTGAATCGACGCGCTGCTGTGTTGTTCGCCGCTGTACGTGCAGGTCAGGCTGAAGCAGCCGTCGCGCACCTGCGCGTCCATCGACAGCTCACAGGCCAGCGGCGCATCGGCCGCTCGCTGTGCGCCGCTGCTCTCCTCGGCGAGGCGGAACAGACCGCTGCTGTCTTGCACGCGGCCCATGTAATTGAACAGCACGCAGTCTTCCAGCGTTGGCAGGGGCTCACCGCGCAGATGGCGCAGCAGGCCGTAACCGAGGCCGCCATTGGGCACCGCGCGCAGGGTTTCCTTGGTGTGTTTTAGCGCCAGGTCGAGGCTGGCGTGGGCGCGCAGGCTGACCGGGTACAGGCTGGTGAACCAGCCCACGGTGCGACTCGGGTCGATGCCGTCAAACAGCGCCTCGCGGCCATGGCCTTCCAGCGCGATCAACGCCTGATCGGTGCCGCGCCAGGCGTGCAAGGCGCGGGTCAAGGCGGTCAGCAGCAGGTCGTTGATCTGCGTGCGATAGGCCGCCGGTGCCTGGCTGAGCAGCGCATCGGTGCGCTGGGCGCCTAGTTTCACATGCGCCGTGCGGACCCCGCTTTGCAGGTTCGCGCCAATATCTGCGCTCTGCTTCTGCCCGAAGGGCGTGGGAGCTGGCCTGCCTGCGATCTGCTTCTGCCCGAAGGGCGTGGGAGCTGGCTTGCCTGCGATTTGCTTCTGCCCGAAGGGCGTGGGAGCTGGCTTGCCTGCGATCTGGCGCGCAGCGGCAGCAACATCCGCTGCGTCCACCACACCACGCCAGTAATCAGCCTCCTTGAGCAACGCATCACCATACGCGTAATGCACCAACGCCTCGGCCCAACGCTGGAACGAAACCCCCTTCTCACCCAGGTCGATATTCAGACCGGCCTGCGCCTGCACATACGCGCTGTTCAGATCCTCCAGCAGCAAACGCCACGACACGCCGTCCACCACCAGATGATGCACAACCAACAGCAGCCGCTCGCTGCCGTCCGTCAAGGTGAAATGCACCGCGCGCATCAATGGCCCATGTTGCAGGTCGAGGCTGGCTTGGGCCTGATCGCAAACGGCGGTCAGCTCAGCGTGGGCAACGGTGCGCTGCCACAGCACCGCTTCGGCGCTTTGTTCAGCGCGATAACGCTGCTGCCATTGGCCGTCGTTGGTCTGCATATAGCCCATGCGCAGCGCGTCATGCTGATCGAGCAGCGCTTGAACGGCCTGTTGCAGCGCCGGGGCGTCCAGGGTTTCGGCGCAGGTCAGCAGCAGCGACTGGTTCCAGTGCGCCCGGTGTTTCATCGGTTGCTCGAAAAACCAGTGCTGAATCGGCGTCAGCGGCACGTTGCGGTTGAGTTCGATGGGCGTTGGCGCGGCGTGCTCGTCGTGATGGATGACGTCAGCGACCTGAGCCAGTGCCGCGATGGTCTGGCGCTCGAACATCTGCCGTGGCGACAGCACGATGCCCAGCTTGCGCGCGCGGCTGATGATTTGCAGGCTGAGGATCGAGTCGCCGCCGAGGGCAAAGAAATTGTCCTGGCGCCCGACCTTCGCCACGCCCAGCAGGTCCTGCCACAGCGCGGCCAGCTGGGTTTCTACGCCTGCATTCGGCGCTTCGAACGTGACCTGTTGCAGTTGCGGTTCCGGCAAGGCCTTGCGGTCCAGTTTGCCGTTGGCGCCGAGGGGCAAGCGGTCCAGCGTGACCAGATGCGCCGGGATCATGTAGTCCGGCAGGCGTTGTTTCAGCTGGTTGCGCAATTGGTCTTCGTCGAAAGAATCGGCGACCAGATACCCCACCAGCTGCGTCCCGGTCGACAACTCGCGGGCAACGACAACCGCTTCATGCACCGCAGGATGATCCAGTAGCGCCGACTCGATCTCACCGATCTCGATGCGCAGACCGCGCAGTTTGATCTGATGGTCCAGACGGCCGAGATACTCCACGGCGCCGTCCTTGCGCCAGCGCGCCAGATCGCCGGTTCTGTAGAGCCGCTCGCCAACGCCAAACGGGCTGGCGATGAAGCGTTCTGCGGTCAATGCGGGCCGTTGGTGATACCCGCGCGCCAGCCCTGCGCCGCCGATGTACAGCTCGCCCGGCACGCCGATGGGCTGCGGATTGAGACGGCTGTCGAGGATATGAATCTGCAGGTTGGCGATAGGCGCGCCGATGGGAACGCTTCCGCCCGGCTCGTTGCGGCAGGTCCAGTGGGTCACGTCGATGGCCGCTTCGGTGGGGCCGTAGAGGTTGAACAGAACGGCATTCGGCAGCCGGTGCAACGTGTCCCGCTGCAAGTCAGCAGGCAAAGCTTCGCCGCTGCAAATGATGCGTTTCAGTGAGCGGCAACCGTCGAAATCATCCTGCGCCATAAACGCCGCGAGCATCGACGGCACGAAGTGCAGCGTGCTGATTTGGTGTTCTTTGATGAGGCCCGACAGCACAGCCGGATCCCGATGATCCCCCGGCTGTGCCAGCACCAACCGGGCGCCCGCCATCAGCGGCCAGAAGAACTCCCACACCGACACGTCAAAACTGACTGGCGTTTTTTGCAGCACTGAATCGGTGGCGTCCAGCGCGTAAGCGTCCTGCATCCAGGCCAAGCGGTTGAACAGCGCGGCGTGGGTATTGCCCGCGCCCTTTGGCTTACCGGTCGAACCGGAGGTGTAAATCATGTAGGCCAGTTGTTCGGGATGAATCTCGACGTTTGGCGTTTGAGTCGAGCAATGGCTGACGTCCAGCTGATCAAGATTCAGGACCTGCACGCCATCCACCGGCGGCAGATCATCGACCGCTGCATCGTGGGTCAACAACAGCGCAACCCCCGCGTCCTCGATCATGTAGCGCAAGCGATCAACCGGATACTCGGGATCAAGCGGCACATAAGCAGCCCCCGCCTTCACCACCGCGTACAGCGCCACGACCATTTCCACCGAACGCAACGCCGCCACGCCCACCAGCGATTCGCGGTCAACGCCCAGCGAACGCAGGTGATGGGCCAGCTGATTGGCGCGCTGATCCAGCTCGCCATAACTCAGCACCCGATCACCAAAACGCAGCGCCTGCCGCTTGGGATGCAACGCCGCCAGGCGCTCGAACTGCCGATGGACAATCGGCGCGTCAACCGCCCAATCACGCGCCGTATCGTTAACCACCGCCAGTTGCTCGCGGTCCTTCTGGTCCAGCCACTCAAGGTCGCCCATCGCTGCGTCCGGCTGTTCCAGCAGTTGCTGCAACAGCCGGAGAAAGCGCTGATGCACACGCTCGACGCTGCTGCCGTCGAGCAGGTCGGTGGCGTAATTCCAGTTGCCGGCCAGTTCGCCGGCGGCGTTTTCCCAGGTGTGCAGCGCCAGGTCGAACTGCGCGCTGCCGCTGTCCAGGGGCATCAGTCGGGCGTCCAGCCCCGGCATCAATTGCAGCGCTTCGTCCTGGCGTTGCTGGTGGTTGTAGAGCACCTGAAACAGCGGGTTGTGGCTCAGGCTGCGCTCCGGCGCCAGCACCTCCACCAGTTGCTCGAACGGCAGATCCTGATGGGCTTGTGCGCCTTGGGACGTCTGCCGCACCTGCTCGATGAGCTGGGTAAAGGTCGCGTCCGCGGACACCTCGCCGCGCAGGATCTGGGTGTTGACGAAGAAGCCGATCAGCCCCTCGGTTTCCGCCCGCCCACGCCCGGCGATGGGCACGCCGATGCGCAGATCGTTTTGCCCGCTCAAGCGGTGCAGCAGCACTTGATACGCGGCGAGCACGACCGTGAACACCGTCACGCCCCGTTGCCGGGTGAGGTCTTTGATCCGCGCGGTCAGCGGGTCGGCGAAGGTGAAATTCAGCCGCGCGCCGCGATAGCTTTGCCGCGCCGGACGCGGACGGTCCGTGGGCAGTTCCAGCACCGGCGCGTCGTCCCCCAACTGCTGCGTCCAGTAGGCCAGCTGGCGCTCGCCTTCGCCGGCGTCCAGGCACGCGCGCTGCCACAGCGCGACGTCGGCGTACGTCACCGGCAACGGCGCCCATGCGGCGTCATCGCCCTGCAAGCGGGCGCGGTAGGCCTGCACAAAGTCCAGCAGCAGGACCTGAATCGACCAACCGTCGGCGATGATGTGGTGCAGGCAGACCAGCAACGCGTGTTGCGCCTGACCTTCGGCATTCGCAGGCAAAGCGACCAACACCACGCGCCACAATGGCCCCTCGGCCAGATCGAACGGCCGCCGCGCAAAGGCCTCGGACAGCGCCAACAGCTCGGCTTCGTCGCTCGCCATCCGGTGCTCGATGACCACGGTCGTTGGCGGCTGAATCACTTGTTCCGGCGCGCCGTCATCCAGGGTGGCGAACACCGTGCGCAGGCTGGCATGCCGCACGGCCAGGCTGTCGAACGCGGATTGCACGGCGTCGACGTTCAGCTCACCGCTCAGGCGCAAGGCACCGGGCAAGTGATAGGTGCTGTTGCCCGGTTCCAGTTGCTCCAGAAACCACAGGCGCTGTTGCGCGAACGACGTGGGGCTGCGCTTGCCCGCGACGCCGGTGGGGATGGGCAGCGCCGACGCGTCCAGACCTTGCTCGCGCAGCTTGCCGAGAAACACCCGGCGCTGGGCGGCGCCCAGGCTGAGGAAACGCGTGGCCAACGCCAGCAATTTGGAGTGCGGAGCCGTTGGGGGTGTGGTGTTCGATGGCGACATCAGTTGCTTTCCTCCAACTCATTCATTAACTCGTCCAGGGCATCGAGCCGGTCGAGGGTCAGGGCCTGGCCCTGCAAGGTGTCGATCAGCGCGGCTTGCGCGGCGACCGTTGTGGCCTCGAAGGCCTGGGCCAGCGGAATGCTCACCCCCAGCCGCTCGCGGATGCGCGACAGCAAGCGCGTCGCCAGCAACGAGTGCCCGCCCAGTTCGAAGAAGTTGTCGTGACGGCCCACCCGCTCGACCTTCAGCAGCTGCTGCCAGAGTTCGGCAAGCACCTGTTCGCGTTCGCTTTGGGGCGCCTGGTAGGTGCGGGCTTCCCAGCTCGGCATCGGCAGGGCCTTGCGGTCGAGTTTGCCGTTGGCGTTGCGCGGCAGGTTGTCCAGCAGCAACACGTGGGCCGGGACCATGAAGGCCGGCAAATGCTGCGCGAGGGTGGTTTTAAGGTCATCGACATTCAGCCGCCCGGACGTTTCAGCCACCACGTACGCCACCAGTTGCGGGCCATGGGGCGTCGGTTGCGCGCTGACCACGGCATCGCGCACCGAGGCGTGGGCGAGCAGCAGGTTTTCGATCTCGCCGAGCTCAATGCGCTGGCCGCGAATCTTCACCTGGAAGTCGGCGCGGCCGATGTACTCAAGGGCGCCGTCAGCATTCCAGCGCGCCAGATCGCCGCTGCGGTACAGCCGCGCACCGGGCTCGCCAAAGGGGTCCGGCAGGAAGCGTTCGGCGGTCAGTCCGGGCCGTGCCGCATACCCACGGCCAACGCCCGCGCCGCCGATGTACAGCTCGCCGACCACGCCCGACGGGGTCAGCTCAAGGCTGGAATCGAGGACGTACAGGCGGTTGTTGTCCGTCGCCCGCCCGATGGGCATGGACGCTTTGGCGCCGGGCGCGCCGGTCAGGGTGTGCAGCGCCACATCGTCGGCGCATTCGGCCGGGCCGTAGGCGTTGACCAACGGTACGTCGGGGTAACGGGCGAACCAGCGCGTGGCCAGATCCACGGTCAGTGCTTCGCCGGTGGGCAACAGCCAGCGCAGGTTGCCGAGGTTGTGGCGCGGAGCCGCAAGCAGGCCGTCGATCACCGCAGGCACGCACTCCAGCACGCTGACCTGATGGGCCACCACGTCTTCCAACAGGCGCTGCGGGTCGAGCACCACACTGTCCGGCAGAATCTCCACCCGCCCGCCAAACAGCGGCGCGGTGAGGAACTGCCACACCGAAATATCAAAACCGGTGGCCGCGGTCTGGGCAATGACATCGCCCTCGCCCAGGCGCAGATACGGCAGTTTCGCCATCTGGTTATTGAGCATGCCGCGCTGGTTGACCATCACCCCTTTCGGCTCGCCGGTGGAGCCGGAGGTGTAGATCACGTACGCCAGTTGTTCAGCGGTCGCATAGCGGCCCGGGTTGTGGTCCGGGTGTTGCGCCAGCAGGTCTTCAAGGATCAACACCCGGGGCGCGACGTCGGCCTGGGCGAGAATCGCCTGCACCTGATCCAGGCAATCTTGGGGCACCAGCAACACCGGTGCGGCGCTGCTGCGGAGCATCCGTGCGCTGCGCCCGGCAGGATGACGTTCGTCCAGCGCCAGGTACGCCGCGCCAGCCTTGAACGCGCCGATCATCATGCTCAGCAACGGCAAACCGCGCGGGGCATACAGCGCCACCACGTCATCCCCTTGCACGCCTTCGGCGATCAAGCCGTGGCCGATGCAGTTGGCGTCACGGTTGAGTTCGGCGTAGGTCAGGCGTTGCCCCTGGCAGCGCGCCACGTCCAGCGATGGATGCGCCTGCACTCGGGATTCGAAGCGCTCCAGATAACTGATGCCGTACCAGTGCGGCTGCGCGTCGCCCTGCCCCAGGCGTTGCAAACTGGCGCGCTCATCGGCCGTGAGCAACTGCAGCTCGGCCAGCGATTGCGCCGGGTTGTCGATCAGTTGCACCAGCAGCCGACGGAACTGGCTGACCAGGCTGTGCATGTCGGCGTCGGCGAAGTGCCGGGTGTCGTAGGTCAACTGCAAGTGCAGCGATTCACCGGGCAACAGCACCACGGTCAGCGGGTAGTTGGTGTGGGTGCGGTTGGCCAGCGGCGTGATCCGGTAATCGCTGACCGCCTGTTGCACCTCGGCGCCCAGCGGCACGTTTTCGAACACGAACAAGCTGTCGAACAGCGGCTGACCCCGGGGGGTGTCGGCCAGCAGCTGAATGTCCGCCAGGGACACGTGCTCGTGCTGACGCATGTCGGCGTTCTGCGCTTGCAGGGCGTTGAGCAAGTCCAGCGCCGGCGCGCCAGGGGCCGGGCGTTTTATCCGCAGCGGCAAGGTGTTGATGAACAGCCCCAGGGCGCCTTCGATGCCCTCCAGCTCAGTGGGACGACCGGCCACGGTGACGCCGAACAGCACGTCGTCGCGGTCCACGTGGCGCATCAGCAACAAGGCCCACGCCGCCTGAACGAAGGTGTTGGCGGTCAGCCGGTGCCGGCGCGCGGTGTCTGCCAGGCGAGCGGTTTCAGCGTTGCCCAGGGCCAGCGAAACGTCGCGCATCTGCGGCTCGCCCTGAGGGCTGCGGCGATACGGCAGCGGTGTGACGTCAGTGAACCCGGTCAGCGCGTTGCGCCAGTATTCGCGCGACGCCCCTTCGTCCTGCTCGGCGAGCCAGGCCAGGAAATCCCGGTACGGCCGCGCAGGCTGCAGGCTCAACGTGCGGCCTTCGAGAAAGGCGCGGTAATGGCCGAAGAATTCAGTGAGCATCAGGCCGCGACACCAGGCGTCGATCAGGGCGTGGTGGTGGCTCTGCACAATGCGGAAATCCGCTTCGCTGAACTTGACCAGCCGCAGCCGGAGCAGCGGCGCTTTGGCGAAATCAAAGCCTTGCTCGCGCTCGGCGCGCAGCAGCGTTTCCAGTTCGGCATCGGCGGCGTCGCGGGACAAATGGCTGAGGTCGATCAGTTGCGCCACCGACGGCACGCGGCGCATGACGACTTGCCGCTGCACGCCGCTTTCCAGGCCGTGAAAGGCGGTGCGCAGGGCCGGATGACGCTGCACCACCTGTTGCCAGGCGAACGTGAAGGCCTCGAAATCGACGTGAGCGCCCACCGCGTATTGGTCCTGCATCAGGTAGATGCCGTTGCCGCGCTCCAGCAGGCTGTGCAGCAGAATCCCCTGCTGCATGGGCGCCAGGGGCAGGATGTCCTCGACCTCCCGCGCAGGGGTGGACAACGCGTCAAGTTGCGCCTGATTCAAGCCGGCCAGTGGAACATCCGACGGCGTGAGACCGGCGTGCTGCTCGTGGCAGCAGTGGGCGATCAACGCCGTCAGGTTGTCGCGGTACAGCGCCGCCAATTGTTCGATGCTGTCGCGGGGGAAGCGTTGGCGGCTGAAGGTCCAGTCCAGCCGCAATTGCCCGTCGCGCACCTGACCGTCGATGGCCAGGGCATTGGCCAGCGGGCCGTGGGGGTCGCGCAACGCGGTGGGCGTCTGGTCCGCCAGGGCAAACAGCGCGCCCTCGGCGTTCTCGAAACGTCCCAGGTAATTGAACGTCACGCCCTGCCCGATCAACTCCGGCAAATCCGCGCCGGCCAGGTGCTTGAGCACGCCATAACCAAGGCCTTTGTCGGGCACGGCGCGCAGCGATTCCTTGACCGTTTTCAGGGTGGTAACGAGGTCATCGCTCGCCTCCAGCGCCAACGGGTACAGGCTGGTGAACCAGCCGACGCTGCGGCTCAGGTCCAGCGTGTTGACGCTGTTGATCGCGTCGTCTTCGCGGCCATGGCCTTCGAGGCTGATGACGTGGCGAGGACGACCGGTCCATTGCGCCAGGGCGTGCGCCAGCGCGGCCAGCAACAGGTCGTCGATGCGGGTGCGGTACGCGGCCGGCGCGTCGGTCAGCAAGTGGCGGGTGTGCCGGGCGTCGAGTGTCAGGCTGATGTGCTCCGCATCGCCGACCAGGCTCTGCACCTGGGTGTCGCCGGGCAGCATGGCGTCGGCCGGATTCAGCGTTTGCCAATACGCCAGCTGCTGGTGAAGTTGCGGGCTGCGAGACCAGACCTGCAACGCCTCGGACCAGGCCTGGACGCTTGCGGTTTTGTCCGCCAGCGCCGGGGGCTTGCCCGCTGCGAGTTGGGTGTAGCCGTGATGCAGATCTTCCAGCAGCACCCGCCACGACACCCCGTCCACTGCCAAATGATGGATCGCCAGACACAGGCGGCCCTCGCCGGACGGCAAGCGCCCGTGCACCACCCGCAGCAACGGACCGTGCTCGATGTTCAGGCTGCGTTGCGCGTCCTCGCACAGCACAGGGAAATCCTGCTCCCGCGTGATCTCCACGTTCCACAGCACGCGTTCGGCGCTTTCACGGTCGCGGTAGCGCTGTTGCCACTGGCCGTCGTCGCCCTGATGAAAGCTCAGGCGCAGGCTGTCGTGCTGTTTGAGCAACAGGTTCAGCGTCTGTTGCAGCAGATCGGCGTCCAGCGCCTGGGGCAGATCCAGCAGCAGCGACTGGTTCCAGTGATCGCGTTGCGCCAACGGCTGGGCGAAAAAGCGCGCCTGAATCGGGGTCAGGGCAAAGTCGGTGGTGACCACTGCCAGCGGCGTTTTGACCGGCGCAGGCTTGGCCTCGGCCAGTACCGCCACCGCTGCCAGCTCGGCGATGGTCTGTTTTTCGAACAGCTGCTTGGGCGTCAGGCGGATGCCCTGGCGCCGGGCCCGAGCGATGATTTGCAGGCTGAGGATCGAGTCGCCGCCGAGGGTGAAAAAGTTATCGTGGCGCCCCACCGACTCGATGTTCAGCGCGGCGGCCCACAGCGCGGCCAGTGCCGCTTCGACGCCGTCATGGGGCGCTTCAAAGTCCTGGGCGGTCAGTTGCGGCGCGGGCAAGGCGGCCTGATCAAGCTTGCCGTTGGCGGTCAGCGGGAAGGCGTCGAGCACGACGATGTGCGCGGGGACCATGTAGTCCGGCAGGTGCGCGGTCAGCGCCGAGCGCAAGGCTTCGCCGTCCTGCGGCAGCTCAGTGCGGTGCAGCGCATAGGCCACCAGTTGCCCGCGCTCATCGACCCGGACGAAGGCATCGCGCACGCCGTCGAGCTGACGCAGGCGTTGGGCGATTTCACCGAGGGCGACGCGGTAGCCGCGGATTTTTACCTGATCGTCGACGCGGCCCAGAAACTGAATCTGCCCGTCGGGCAGCAGGCGCGCGCGGTCGCCGCTGCGGTACAGGCGTTGGCCGGGATGCTGCGGATCGGGCAGAAATACCGCAGCGGTCAGGGCCGGACGCTGGTGATAACCCCGGGCCAGACCGGGACCGGCCAGGTACAGCTCGCCCACGTCGCCCTGCACCACCGGTTCCAGCTGGTGGTTGAGGATCAGCGCGCTGACGTTGGGCAACGGACGGCCGATGGGCGCGTTGTCACCGACGGCCACTGGTTCGATCAGCTCGTTTGTCAGCACGCCCACCGTGGTTTCGGTGGGGCCGTAGTGGTTGATCACCCGGCAGCCGGGTTTCAGGCGCTTGATCTGCGCCATCAATGCCCAGGGCAGCGCGTCGCCACCGAGGATCAGCGCCTGCTGCGGCAAGACGTTTTCCGGCTGACCGGCTTGCAGCAAACCGCTCAAATGGGTCGGTACGATTTTCAGCACCGCCACCTGATGCTCGGCCATGTACGCGGCAAAACGGTCGGCGTCGTTGGCGCGATCCGCCGAGATCAGATGCAGCGCGCGGCCCGAACACAAGGCGCCGAACAACACGGTATGGCCCAGGTCCGCGCCCACGGTGGAGGCCATGGCCATGCTCGCGCCGGGCGTCAGGTCCAGCCGCTGCAACAACCCCTGGACGTAATCGGCCAGCGCGCCATGACTGATGACCACCCCTTTGGGCGTGCCGCTGGTGCCGGAGGTGTAGATCAGGTACGCCGCTTGTTGGGGATGAACGCGCACCGCCAACGGTGTGGCCGGCTGTGTGTGCCAGGCGGCATCGGCGTCGATGCCGACCCGTTCACCGGAAAAGTCGGTGGGTGCGTCGGTATCGCTGATCAGCCAGCCCGCGTTGCTGTCCGCCAGCACAAACGCCTGCCGCTCGGCGGGCCATTTCGGGTCCAGCGGCACGTAGGCGGCGCCGGTTTTCAGCACGGCGAGCAGCCCGACGACGAACTCGACGGAGCGCTCCAGCAACAGGCCGACGCAACACTCGGCACCGGCACCGGCGCTGCGCAAATGCCGGGCCAGACGATTGGCCTGGCCGTCGACCCAGGCAAAATCCCGGCGCTCGGTCTCACATTGCACGGCCAGGTTATAGGGCGACGCCACCACGCTTCGGTCCCACAGGGCCAGCACGTCGTCGGCGAGAAACTCAGCCGTTTCGGCCTTGATGACTGATAAGGCGGCTGACAGTTGCAGGTCGGCCAGTCGCGCTTCGGGTCGGGCACAGACCTGGGCGCAGACACGCAGCAAGTCGGCGGCCATCCCGGCGATCCGCGCTTCGTCGAACAGGTCGCAGGCATAGGTGAACACCGCCTGAATGCCTTCGGGGGTGTCGGTGATGTCCAGGCCCAGGTCGAAGTGCGCGGCGTAGTCGTCCAGCTGGCTGACGTCCAGGGTCATGCCCGCCATTTCCAGCCCTTGGGGCAGCGCGAACTGTTGGGTGAATTTCACCTGGCACAGCGGGTTGTGGCTCAGGCTGCGGGACACGCCGAGGGCTTCCACCACTTGCTCGAACGGCAGGTCCTGATGGGCCTGCGCGCCCAGGGCGGTGCGCTTGACAGACTGCAACAATGCGCTGAACGACTGCTGCGGCGAGACCTCGCTGCGCAGCACCAGGGTGTTGACGAACAGCCCGATCAGCCCTTCGGCTTCGGTGCAGGTCCGCCCGGCCACCGGCACGCCGACCCGCAGATCGGTCTGGCTGCTGTAGCGCGCCAGCAGCGTTTTGTACGCCGCCAGCATGACCATGAACAAGGTCGCGCCGTGGCTTGTCGCCAGTTCCCGCAACTGCTGGCTCAGCACGCCGTCGAACGCCAGCGCATAGCGCGCCCCGCGATGGCTCTGCTGGGCCGGACGCGGACGGTCGCCGGGCAGGGTCAGCACCGGCTGGGTCTCGCCCAGTTGCTTGCGCCAGTAATCCAGCTGACGTGCGCCCTCGCCGCCCGCTAACCGGCCTCGTTGCCAGGCGGCGAAATCCGCGTATTGCACCGGCAACGGCGCCAGCACCGGCGCGCACTGCCGGGCGTGAGCGGCGTACAGCGCCGTGAAGTCCTTGAGCAGCACTTGCACCGACCAACCGTCGGCGATGATGTGGTGCAGCACCAGCACCAGTTGCACCCGGTCCGGCGCCAGCCGCACGTTCAGTATTCGCCACAACGGGCCGGTCTGCAGGTCCATGGGTTGCTCGACCGCGGCGCTCGCCAACGCGTCCAGCGCCGCCAGCGGTTGGCCGTGCCGGCTGAGGTCGTGACGTTCGAAGCGCACCGGGCGCGGCGGATGCACCCGTTGCACCAGCGCTTCATCGGCACGGGCGGCAAAGGTGGTGCGCAAGCTGTCGTGCCGCGCGGCCAGGTCATCGAAGCTGCGCTGCAACGCCGCTTCGTCAACCACCCCGCCCAGGGACAACTGGCCGCACAGGTGATAGGCGCTGCTGTCCGGCGCCAGTTGCGCCAAAAACCACAGGCGCTGCTGGGCGAAGGATTGCAGCAGCGGCGCGTCATGCGGCAGTCGCGTGATCGGGTCGGCCACCGCTGCGCTTCGGGCGTGCGCGGCGACGTGGACGCTGAAATCCCCCAGCAGCGGGTGTTCGAACAGGTGCGCCGGTTCCAGCTTCAGGCTCAGGGCTGCATTGAGCCGCGACAGCACTTGCACCACGCCCACCGAGTCGCCGCCACGGGCGAAGAAGTGATCGTGGGCGGCGAGCGGGCTTGTGCCCAACACCTCTTCCCACGCCGCCACCACCTCGGGCAGCAGCGGCGTATCCGAGGGTGCGCCGGCTGTGTCGGTGGCGTCCAGCAGGCGGCCGGCCTGCCAGACGGCGAAACGGTCGAGGCTGCCGTTCTGCCAGCCGAGGCGACACGCTGCCCGTTGCAGCTTGCCGCTGGTGGTGCGCGGCAAGGCGCCGGGCTCCAGCAATACGATCAACGCCGGTGCCACAAGGAACACTTCGGCCACGGCATCGCGCACCGCGTCGCAGATCATTTGCGGTGGCATCAGGCGCCGCACGTTGCGGCTGATTTCCAGCGCCAGGCCGATGCCCTCGCTGCCGTCGGCGTCCAGCGTCGGGAACGCGGCGATACGGCCCCGACGCAGGGACGGGACGCGGGTTTCCAGGGCGTACTCGATGTCCTGCGGGTAGAGGTTCTGCCCGTTGAGAATGATCAGGTCTTTCAGGCGCCCGGTGATGAACAGCTCACCGCCGCGCTCGATGCCCAGGTCACCGCTGCGCAGCCAGCGCTGGCCGTCCTGCTGGACGAAGGCCTGGGCGGTCGCCTCCGCGTTCTGCCAATAGCCCTGGGCAACGCTGGGGCCGGCGATCCAGATTTCGCCGACCTGCCCGGCGGACAACGGCTGCAGCGTGGCAGGGTCGACGATGCGCAGGGCGTGGTCCGGCCGGCACCAGCCACACCCGGGCAGGCGGCTGCCGGCGTCCTGATTGACCAGATTGGCTTCCCCGGCTTCGCCTGCCGCCAGTTGGCTGGCGTTGAAGCGATGGATGCCGAAGGGTGTTTCCCGCACGGCGGCGCTGACGTACAAGGTCGCTTCCGCCAGACCGTAGCTCGGCGTCAGCGCCCGTTGCCGGAAGCCCGCCGCGCCGAAGCGCTCGCTGAACGCTTCGAGGGTGTCCAGGCGGATGGGCTCGGAGCCGGAAAACGCCAGGCTCCAGTTGTCCAGCTTGAGCTGGCTGACAGCGGCGGGCTTGATCCGCTCCACGCACAACCGATAGGCGAAATCCGGGCCACCGGAGAAGGTGCCGCCGTATTGCGTCATCGCCTCCAGCCAGCGGGCCGGGCGCGCGAGGAAATAGTTGGGCGACATCAAGGTCAGCGTGCCGCCGTAGTACAGCGGCAGCAGCAGGCCGCACATCAGCCCCATGTCGTGGTACAGCGGCAACCAGCTGACCCAGCTTTCGCTGTCGGCATCGGTGATGAAATGCCGGGCCATGGCCACTTCGTTGGCCATCAGGTTGTCGTGGGAGACCATCACGCCTTTGGGCGCGCTGGTGGAGCCGGAGGTGTACTGCAAAAAGGCCAGCGAGGTGGTCTGGATGATCGACGCCTGATAGGACGTCTGCCAGCCGCTGTGGACGTCTTCAATGGCGATGAACTGCCCGCCCGCCGGCATGAACGGCAGCAACTGCTGCTGGTATTTGTCCAGGTCATCGCGGCGGCCCAGCACTGCTTGCGGGGCGGCGTCACGCAGGATGCCGGTCAGGCGGTCGAGGTGGGTCTGGCGGTTGTATTCCGGGGCGAACGCCGGCACCGCAATGACCCCGGCGTACAGGCAACCGAGGAACGCGGCGGCGTAATCGCTGCCGGTGGGCAGGATCAACACGCAGCGCTCGCCGCCTTCGGCACCCACATGCTGCTGCAGCCAGCCGGCCACCGAACGGGCCTGTTCATCCAGCGCCGCGTAGGTGGTCAAAAGCGGCGGCTGGTCTTCGTGGACGATGTGTCGGAGGGCAATCCGGTCCGGCTGGCGCTGCGCATAAAGGCCCACCAGTGCGGGAAAATGCGCGGCCTGATCTCGTATGGATTTCATCTGTCACCTGTTTTTCGGCAAGCCTCAACCCACAGGCGGCCCTTGTGGCGCTGCCTGCAACGTTGCAAGAAAGGTCAGGTGGCCGCGTGGGGCCACCGATGTGATGGGCGGCGGTCAGCGCGCCAGTTTCAGTGCCGGCGTACGCGGCGGCGCGACGGCGGCGACGCTGGCCGATCGACACGAACACGGCTGGGCGTAGTCGGCGAAGATCGATTCGACGACTTCCTGGGAGCGGATCGCCAGCACCGACAACAGGGTGTCGCTCAAGCCATGGCTGTCTTCGCAACAGCCCTGCAGGAACACCCCCGCTTCGCTGCCGGGCCGCATGGCCAGCCGGTATTGGCGGTCCACGGCCGGGCCGTCGATGTACGCCTCGATCCCGGCCAGCAGCTGGCGGTGGTAGTCGCGGCGGTAACCGGTGGCCAGCACCACCACGTCGAACCGCTGGCTGTCGGTGCGTTCATGAAGGGCATCGTGGAAGAACAGCTCGATCCCCTCGTCGGTGATTTCCGCGTGGGCCACTTCGCGGTTGGTGAGCAGTTGGTGGCGGGTTTCGCCGCGCACTTTCTGCTGGTACAGGCGCTGGAAAATCGACTCGATGAGGTCGGTGTCCACCACTGAATAGTTGGTGTTGCGGAACTCGCTGAACAGCGCGTCGCGGCGCTCTTCGCTGTGGTTGAAAATGGTGTCGGTGAAGGACGGGTTGAAGATCTGATTGACGAACGGGCTGTCGTCTGACGGCTTGAGCGCGGTGCCGCGAATCACCAGGGTGGCGTCCACGTTGTCGAAGCGGCTGGCCAGGTCTTCGAAGATTTCCGCCGCGCTCTGGCCGCCGCCCACCACCGCGACTTTTACCGGCCCGGCACGCTGGGCCAACACCTGCTCGATGCCGCCGCGATAGCGCGAGGAATGCAGCACTCGCGGGTCCTGCAGGCCCTCAAACGGCGCAGGCACGACAGGAATGCCGCCGATGCCGAACACCAGATTGCGCGCCCGACGCCGTGACACGCCGCCGTCCGCGCGGCGGGACAACACGTCTACCGCGACAAAGCGCCCGTCCTGGAAGAACGGCTCCACCGCCATCACCTCTTCGCCGAAATGCGTCTGGTCGGTGAAGTGCGACGCGGCCCAGGTCAGGTAGTCGGTGTATTCCTCGCGGGTCGGGAAGAAGGTCTTGAGGTTGATGAAATCCTGCAGCCGGCCGCGCTCGTTCAGGTAATTGATGAAGCTGAAACGGCTGGCCGGATTGCGCAGGGTGACGAGGTCCTTGAGGAAGGAAATCTGCATGGTGGACCCATCGATCAGCATGCCTTCGTGCCAGTTGAACGCGGGCTTCTTTTCGAGGAAACACACCTGAGGGGCCTGACCGTTGGCGGCTGCATGCTCTTGGGTGGCAATGGCCAGCGCCAGGTTCGACGGGCCGAAACCGATGCCAATGTAGTCGTAGACGAGTTCCATGCGTGCCTCTCGTTTTGGAATAGTGCCGGGGTGCTCCGGCGCCGCAATCGGGGTGGCCGTGCAGGCCGGGGCAGGATCGCTGGCGCCGAACCAGTTAGTAGTCATTCTCATTAACTATGACGGGTGAGGCTGGCGGCTGTTTAGTCGGTGGCCACGAATCGTGGAAAATTCATGAATCAGACCCATCCGAGAACGCCTGTAGGAGCCCACTTGTTGGCGAAGCGGTTGACGCGGTGTGTCAGCCAGGACGCCTCGCGAACAAGTTCGCTCCTACAGGGGATGTAGATCAGCTTGCCCCACGGCACGTTGAGTGCGCGGAGTTGCCCCCCCACTGATTTCTTCCACTGCATCGCGGCTGGCGCTGTCCCGATGGGCGCCCTGCAGCTCGCTCAACTGGCCGCTGTCCATCTTCACCAGGCGGTCGGCGAGGTCGAAATACTGGTCGTCGTGGCTGATCGCAAACACGGTCAGCCCCGCCTGCTTGAACATCGGCAGCAGCTCGCGATAGAAGAAGCGGCGGAATGACGGGTCCTGATCGGCAGCCCATTCGTCCAGCAGCAGAATGTCGCGTTTCTCCAGCAGCGCCAGCAACAGCGCCAGGCGCTTGCGCTGCCCTTGGGAGAACCGCGTGTCGAGCAGATGGCCTTCGCCGACCCGGACCTTGTGCCGCATGTGCAGCTGATCAAGCCAGTGATCGGTGTGGCTCGATTCGCTGGTTTCGCCCTCGGGGCCGAGCAGCTGCGAAAACAGATGGAAGTCGGTGAACACGGACGCAAACAAGTGACGGTAGGCCGGCCAGTCGCTGGAAGTGATCAGTTGCCCGTCGATCAGGATCGCGCCGGCGGACGGTCGATACAGGCCACTGAGCAGTCGCGCCAGGCTGGATTTACCGCTGCCGTTGCCGCCCATCAGGAACACCGTTTCCCCCCGTTTGAGCGTGAGACTGACCGGCCCGACATCGAAACCCGGCTCATCGCCCTGGGCCGGATAGTGGTATTCGACGTCCCGCAGCTCCAGGGTTTCCCAGTGCCCGGCGATGTGGCTCGGCGCCACGGCGAAGCTTTCCCGATGCTCGGCCAGGGCCAGGGATTCCACTTTATCCAGCGCCACCCGCCCGGCGATTTGCGCCGGAATGGCCGCCACCGCCAGCACCAGCGGCGTGCGCATGAACAGCACGGTCAGCGCGTAGGTGGCAGCCACCTCGGTGGGCGCCCAACCCAAGCCATTGGCAAGGTAGAACGCCAGACCAATGGTGCCCAGCACCATGATGTTCGCCCAGTTGCTGGCGATGCCGTGGTAGCGGTCCGCGAGGGTGATGTGGTCGCGGTACTTGCGGGCGCTGGCGTCGAAGGTTTCGTCGAACAGCCGGCGGGCGCGGTCGCGGTTGAGGGTCAATTCCTTGCGGCCGTCGATCACGCCTTGATAGCTCTGGTAGAGCTGGTCTTCGGACTCGCGCAGCAGACGCAACTGCGCGTTGAGCCGGCCCACCAGCAACCAGCCGATGCCCAGGGTGAACGCCATCCAGCACAGGGTCGTGACGAACAGCGACGGCGACAGCCAGGCCAGGTAACTGAACGCCGTCACGCTTAGCACCGAACCGTAGATCAGGTCCGGCAACTGCACGAACGCCATGGTCACGCTGCGGATGTCACTGGACAGGCTGGCAAAAATCTTCGCCCCGCCGATGGCTTCGACGCGCTCGATGTCGGTGTCCAGCAAGCGCTTGACCATCACCCGACGCAGGTTATAAACGAAGCGATGTCCCAGCGCGGTCAGCGACAACTGCGCGCCGGAGGCCAGGCACAGCAACAGCAGCAGCATCAGGCCAAACTGCCAGAGCGCGGTGCCCAGCCCTTCGTGTGCGCTGATCATGCGTTGGTTGACGAAGGCGATCACGCCGACGCTCAACAGGCCACTGCTGACGCTCAGCAGCATGACCAGGGCGAGGGGCCAGCGATATTGCTGGAAGACCAGACGAATGAGTTTCATGGATGACTCCAGGTGTAAATGAACCGGACAGCGACGGCGGTGGTTACTGGATATCGCCCAGCCGGGCGCGGCAGTGGGTCAGCGTGTCGCGCAGCAGGAAGTTGACCATCGTCGGCGAGGTGCCAATGACCCGCGCGACGTCGCGCTGGGTATAGCCCTGAATCTGGCTCAGGTTGAAGACCATGCGCATGCGGTTGGGCAATTCGTTGAGGGCGCCGACCAGTTGATTCACCGACTCGCGCCCGGCCAGGACCCGCTCGGGCGAGACCTCGAAACGCGGCTGTTCCTGCCACTGGGTTTGCGCGCCGTGATCGCGCTCCAACCGTTGCCTTCGCAGACGGTCGATGGCCAGGTTGCGCACCACGCGGAACATGTAGCGTGCCGGTTCGGTGGAGGCCAGGTCGCTTTCGAGCATCTTCACAAATGCGTCCTGCACCACGTCCTCAGCGCGGGCGCGGCAACCGAGAAACTTCGCGGCCAGACGCAACAGCCCTTCCCGGTGCAGGTGATACGTGGACATGAGCGCGTCACGCCGAGGGTCGATGGACACGGGAGAGGGTCGTAAAACACGAGGACGCTGCGCAGGCAGCCGCTCCATGGGGGGACGAAAATCCATCTTGTTCGACATCCCTGGTTACAAAGGAACGCGAAGGATAACGCAAACGATTCTCATTGCAACGTAAGAAAGTTTACCGATTGGTGAAACTTGAGAGACAGTCGATTGTCGTCAAGCTGATGGCGAAACGCCCTGTTTGCGGTTGGAAACAGGCGCTCTGGGTAGGCGCTGGCGGGCTGGTACGAGGCTGAGGTGCGGTGTGTCAGACAGATCTAACGATTGTTTGCCAAGTGACACAAGCTACGTCAAAGACGTATGATCGCGACCATGTTGACCATTATTGAATCTCCCCTGTTTAGCAAACTGTGGCGTGACTACTGGACTGAAGAGGAACGCGGCGCTTTTATGACATTTCTGGCCAACAATCCGGATGCAGGAGCCGTCATACCTGGCTCCGAAGGCTGTCGAAAGGTTCGCTGGACAACCGAGGGACGTGGGAAAAGCGGAGCGGTCAGAGTCATCTATACCGCCCAGCTCGCCAGCGGTGCCCTTGTCGCTCTTCTGATTTATGGTAAAGGCGCCACCGAGAACATACCCGCGCACCTACTGCGCAAAATCGCAAAGGAGCTCAATCATGCCCCTGACTGAGAAACAACTGATGGAGCGCGACGCCCAACGCAACCTCGGCGAAGAATTACTGGCGTCCATTCTCGATGTAAAGGCCGGGCGTCATGGCGATACCCACAAAGTTGAAGTGACCGAAGCCGCCGAGGCGCGAAGCAAGACCGGCCTTTCACAACCCAGATTTGCCGAATTGCTGGGTGTGTCTGTCCGCACGTTGCAGGAATGGGAGCAAGGGCGTCGCGCCCCCTCAGGCGCAGCACGCTCTTTGCTGCACATCGCGGCGCTTCGTCCTGACGTCTTTCGCGATGTACTCGCAGGCTGACGTTGCCCCCAGGCCCGTTCCAGCCACCTGAAAACCCACTCAAATCCCCCCAAACCTGAACCTTCTGCGCCTCACGCCCTCACTTATGGAGGTCGTGGTGGTGGGTTCGGCCGTCTCTACAGCGCTGTGCCTCACACTATTGCCTGCCCGGATTCACAGGATCGCTCATGAATCTTCCCTCTCCTGCCCTGCACGAAGTCGTACCCATCGAACGGGAACTGAGCGTTCGGGCGGTGATGACGGGCGTGCTGCTGGGCATCATCCTGACGCCGTCGAATGTCTACGCCGGCTTGAAGATCGGCTGGTCGTTCAACATGTCGATCATCGCGCTGCTGGTGGGGTTTGGGGTCTGGCAAAGCTTCATGGGACGGTTCAAGACACAGCCGGCGTGGACCCTGCACGAGAGCAACATCAACCAGACGGTGGCGTCGGCAGCGGCGTCGATCATCTCCGGTGGCCTGGTCGCACCCATTCCCGCCTACACCTTGCTGACGGGCCAGCAACTGGACCCGATTCCGATGATGGCGTGGGTGTTTTCGGTGAGTTTTCTGGGGATCTGGATCGCGTGGTATCTGCGCCCTGCCCTGCTCAACGACAAACAGCTGAAATTTCCGGAAGGCATGGCGACGCTGGAGACGCTGCAGCACATTTACCACCACGGCCAGGAAGCCGTCGCGCGGATCAAGGTGCTGTTCGGCGCCGCACTGTTGTCTGCCAGCGTGAAGTGGGTCGATACGTTCGCCTGGACGATCCCGCGCTGGGCGCCCACTGCGCAGCTGGAACGCCTGACCTTCACGGCCGATCCTTCGCTGCTGCTGATGGGGTTTGGCGGCATCATCGGCATTCGCGTCGGGCTGAGCCTGTTGCTGGGGGCGCTACTGGCGTGGGGCGGCCTCGCGCCGTGGTTGCTGGCCCAAGGGCTGGTGCAATTGCCCGAAGGCAGTTCAGGGCCGCAATTCGCGAAACTGGTCGAGTGGCTGCTGTGGCCGGGCGTGAGCCTGATGGTGGGCTCGACGCTGACGTCGTTGGTCATCCAGATGTTCAAGTCGCGCCGTCAATCGCCGGGCCGCAACGCTTTCACCTGGCGCAAACCGTCGCCGGGGCCCGCCGCTGGTTTTGCGCTGTCGATTGCCCTGGTGGTCTGCCTGCAAGCGACGTTGTTCGGCATCGACGTCTGGATGGCGTTGCTGTCGATCCCGCTGGCGATTTGTCTGGCGGTGGTGGCGGCACGGGTGGTCGGCGCCACGGGAATTGCGCCCATTGGTGCCATCGGCAAGCTGTCGCAGCTCAGCTTTGGCCTGGTGGCGCCGGGGCAGGTGGCGATCAATCTCATGAGCGCCAACACCGCCGGCGGCGCGGCAGGCCAGAGCACCGATTTGATGAACGACTTCAAAGTGGGCATGGCCATCGGCGCCACGCCGAAGAAACAGGTCATCGCCCAGTGCATCGGCATCTTCATCGGCAGCATCGTCGGGGTGCTGGTGTACATGGCGCTGATCCCGGACCCGCAAAGCATGCTGCTCACCGAGCAATGGCCGGCACCTGCCGTGGCCACCTGGAAGGCCGTGGCGCAGACGTTGATGCACGGCCTGGATTCGTTGTCGCCGAGCGTGCGCTGGGGGATTTTTCTGGGCGGTGTGGCCGGGCTGCTGCTGGGCGCGCTGGACAGTCTGCTGCCCAAGCGTCTGACGCGCTTTCTGCCCAGCTCTGCGGCGCTGGGGTTGTCGTTTGTTTTGCCGGCGTCCACGTCGCTGATGATGGCCTTGGGCGCGGTGCTGACCTGGCTCGTCAGCCGGCGCTGGCCCGCCATTACCGAGCGGTTTGCGATCACCGCCGCTGCCGGTTTGATCGCCGGCGAAAGCATCACCGGGGTCGGCGCCTCGTTCTGGCAAATGATACGGAATCTTTAGCCTGCCGCCGTGCTCTGAACAACTGCTCGCGGGATTGCCCTGCTCACTATCAATTCGATCAATATCGAACATACCGAACTTCGCCGTTCTTTTCAGACGGCGGTGCAGGGATGATAGCGCCATCGATTTTTCAAGGACTTACCTGCCATGACTGTCAACATGACCATCTTGTTTGTGCTGATCTTTTCCTTCACCGTGGCACTGTTCGGCGTCGGCTAGTCGCCTGAGGTGTTCGCGAACGCTTACCGCCCTTCCAGCAACTTCCCCGCCTGATCGAGCAAGCCCAGCGGATCGTGGGTCTTGTGAATGTCCACTGACAACAGCTGTCGGAACTTCCGGGCCCCGGGGAACCCTGTGCCCAGGCCCAGCACGTGCCGGGTGACGTGGTGCATGGAACCGCCGTCGTCCAGGTGCGCGGCGATGTAGGGGCGCATGGCCGCCAACACCTCGGAACGGGTGATGGCCGGCGCGGTACTGCCGAACAACTCGCGGTCGACATCGGCCAGCAGGTAGGGATTATGGTACGCCTCGCGGCCCAGCATCACCCCGTCGAAAGTGGTCAGGTGTTCACGGCACTGCTCCAGCGTCTTGATCCCGCCGTTGAGGATGAACTCCAGGTCAGGAAAGTCCTGGGTCAGCTGGGCGGCCACGTCGTAGCGCAGCGGTGGGATGTCGCGGTTTTCCTTGGGTGACAGGCCCTCGAGAATCGCGATGCGCGCGTGAACCGTGAAGCTGGTGCAGCCCGCATCGCGCACCGTGCCGACGAATTCGCAGAGCTCGCCGTAACTGTCGCGGCCATTGATACCGATACGGTGCTTGACCGTGACCGGAATCGACACCGCGTCACGCATGGCTTTGACGCAATCGGCGACCACTTGTGGGTGGCCCATCAACACGGCGCCGATCAGATTGTTTTGCACCCGATCGCTGGGGCAACCGACGTTCAGGTTGACCTCGTCATACCCCGCCGCCTCCGCCATCTTCGCGCACGCCGCCAGATCCGCCGGGGTGCTGCCGCCCAACTGCAAGGCCAGCGGGTGCTCGGTCTCGTCGTGACGCAAAAAGCGCTCGCTGTCGCCATGCAGCAATGCACCGGTGGTGACCATCTCGGTATACAGCAGCGCGTTCTTCGACAGCAGGCGCAGGAAGTACCGGCAGTGGCGGTCGGTCCAGTCCATCATGGGGGCGACGGAAAAGCGACGACTGAAAGCGGCCGTCTTTGGGGAAGTTGTAGCTGACATGTAGTCGGGAACTCGGGGAGGTATGGCGGGATTCTATCATTGGCTCGCAGGGTGGCGCTAAATCACCACCGCGACCGTGGACGTTGCCTTGTGTGAAAGATACCTAGTATCTGCAGGCGGTCACCGCGTATTCGATAGGGGATCAAGTAGGACCAGTTTGGAACAACCCACTCATGCGTGTTTTCGGCCCGCCCTTCACGGCCCATGGCAGGAAACTGGGCGAGGTTATCTACGCTTGCGAAGATAACCTCCGAAAATTCGTCCGCCGCCTCCGGGTTTTCAAGCGCAATGTAATTTGCTTCATCTTCCAGATTCTTGAGGGCTCTTTCCAGCCACTCAACCCGCATTCCGACTCCAGCGCCGCGCACGCATGGCCGCCACCTGTTCATCACTGGCGAACTTACCCTCGTCGGCTTCCTTCACAGCCAACTCGATCTTCGTGGTGAGTGTTTTCTCGTGATTGATGTAATCTCGAAGAACATCCAATGCCAGGTAGCTCGCACTCAGACCGTTGGTCTTGGCGAGGTCGGCGAGCGAATCAGAAACGTCTTCCGGCAGGTTCAGCGATATCCCGGTCATGGCAACCTCGGTCTTGGGTGATCAGCGGGCATGTTACACCGTCAAGCGTCGGTGGGGACCGGCAGGTTGTCGCGAGGTGTATACGAGCAACAGCTCGCGGCAAGGAAAATCGAGCTGTGCAAAAAGCCCCATGTGGGCGCACCCACCACCGCCAGCCCGCTTAATCGAATTGCCCGGGAACAAGCAGCCCACGCTGCGCTCAAACCCAGTCTGGACCCAGTCTTCGCCCCCCTTTGCGTTCGCATGACGACACGGATGGACGGCCAGTTGAAACCGCCCGCCATGACTGAATTTGCAGCGGATGCGCCCACCGCACAGGGCCGCGACCGCAGACCGTAATATCAGCCGCGTACGTTATGCTTACGCCCTTGAGTGCCCGGCGACGCTCGGGTAATGTCATCAAACCCACAGGACAGAGCACGCTCATGACTTCCAAGCTGGAACAACTCAAACAAATCACCACGGTGGTTGCCGACACCGGCGACTTCGCCGCCATCGAAAAACTCAAGCCGGTCGATGCCACGACCAACCCTTCCCTGCTGTTGAAAGCCGGCTCCAACGACAGCAACGCCGACCGCCTGAAAGAAGCGTTCAGCGGCAGCAACGGCGACATCGACCTGGCCAGCGACCGTTTCGCCGTCGCCATCGGTCGCGAGATTCTCAAAGTGGTACCGGGCCGCGTCTCCACCGAAGTAGATGCGCGCATCTCCTTCGACACCCAGGCCTGCATCGCTCGCGCCGAGCGCATCGTGGGTCTGTACGAAGAGTTCGGCATCGGTCGCGACCGCATCCTGATCAAACTTGCGTCCACTTGGGAAGGCATCAAGGCCGCTGAAGTCCTGGAAAAGAAAGGCATCCAGTGCAACCTGACGCTGCTGTTCTCCTTCGCCCAGGCCCAGGCCTGCGCTGACGCCGGGGTGTTCCTGATTTCGCCCTTCGTGGGCCGGATCTACGACTGGTACAAGAAAGCCGAAGGCAAAGACTACGTGGGCGCGGAAGATCCGGGCGTGAAATCGGTCACCCGTATCTACAACTACTACAAGGCCAATGACTACAAGACCGTGGTCATGGGTGCGAGCTTCCGCAACCTGAGCCAGATCGAAGAACTGGCCGGCTGCGACCGCCTGACCATCAGCCCGGACCTGCTGCAGAAGCTGGCCGAAGACAATGGCACCCTGGAGCGCAAACTGTCGCCAGGCAATGGCGGCGAGCCGCGCGTGACGCTGAACGAAAGCCAGTTCCGTTGGGAATCCAACGAAAGTGCCATGGCCACGGAAAAACTGGCCGAAGGCATTCGTCAGTTCGCCGCCGACCAGAAGAAGCTGGACGCACTGCTGTCGGCCAAGCTGTAAGGGTCATCAGCGCAAAAAGGGCGGCATCCTCACGGATGTCGCCCTTTTTCATGCCTGCGGGTTCAGCGCGGCGAGTGTGCCTGGTTTTACTGACGCTCGAGCGCGTTGACCAGATCGTGGAACGCTTCACGGTTGGAGTCGTTCAGGCCCATCAGGATTTTATGTGCTTCCAGGACTTTGGCCTTGACCACTTCTTCGCACTGGTCCTGGGACGGCAGGTCGGTCAGGCACTCAGGGCGGGGGATCGGGCGATCAACGATGTTGAACACCTGATCAAAGCCCATGGACTGCAACAGGCGTGTGATGTCTTCGTGGGTGGTCACCACGGTCGGCAACAGCCCTACTTTTTGACGCGACAAGATCGACAACTTCGCCAACAAGCCGAGCGTGGTGCTGTCGATGCTGCGGGTTTCAGTCAGATCGATCACCACCGTCGAGAAATTCAACGCAGTGAAGATCCGCTCAATTGTCGTATCCAACGCCGAACACAGTGTCAATCGTACTTCACCCACGAATTTTAGGACGAACGTACCATCTTGCTCGGCAAACTGGATTCTACCGGTACTCATTAAAGGTTCCTGCTCAACACCAACAAGGCGATATCATCCGGCATCTCCCCGAGTGTGGCCAATCCAAACTTGCGACGTAAGCCATCCAGGCTCCCGCCTGCCGCTTTCACCAATTCAGGCAATGCGGCTTCTTTCTCTTTGAGTGTATCACCTGGCAACAGGTCCAGAATGCCATCAGAGAGCAACGTAAGACTAAAGGACTCAGGCAGGTCCAGCACATGGTCTGTGTAATTCGCTTCGTTGAAGATCCCGACGGGCAGGCCCCGCCCCTGCAGGTAACGCGTTTCATTGGGCGTATACAGAATCGGCAACGGCAAATGGCCGCCGACGCTGTAGGTCAGTTGCCCGGTGTCTTCGTCGATCACGCCGCCGACCATGGTCACGTGCTTGCCCAGCTTGCATCTGATCAAACCGCGATTGATATGGCCAAGCACTTCAGACGGCTTGAATTCTGGAAGCGTCCCGCCGCGCTTGGACTCGAACAGCAAACGCGTGGTCATGAATTTCAGCAGCACGGTGATGAACGCTGAAGACGCACCGTGGCCCGATACATCGGCCAGGTAAAACGCGACACGGCGCTCGTCGACGCGAAAGTAATCGACGAAATCGCCGGACAGGTACAGCGACGGAATAATCTCGTGTTCGAATTCGAACGCGTCGATTGCCCAGGGATTGGTCGGCAGCATGTTCATCTGAACCTGTCGACCGGCGTCCTGGTCTTCCTGCAGCAAATGAAGGCTGGCTTCCAGCTCGCGGTTGGCGGTTTCCAGCTTCTGGCGATAGAGCTGGTTTTCCTGCAACAAATGCGCGCGATCCAGTGCCCTGCGCACGGAATGCTCCAGCACGGCAAGGTCTTCGAGGGGCTTGATCAGGTAATCGGCAGCGCCCAGGCGCAACGCTTCGACGGCATCGCTCATCACGCCGGCACCGGACACCACGATAACCGGGGTGTCGGGGGCAAGACTGGTCACCTGGCGGATCAGCTCAAGGCCGCCCACCTGGGGCATGCGAAGGTCGCAGATCACCAGATCGGGCGTTTCCTGCTCGAAGATCTGTAAGCCCTGCTGGCCGTTACTGGCCTGCAGGACGCTGAACCCACTGTCTTCCAAGTAGGCCGCAAGACTGGCGCGCACTACTTCGTCGTCATCGATTATCAGCAACGTGGCACTGGTTTTTTGCATGTGGGCAAACGGCGCCAGATTAGGTTGGCGTAAGCGGCCGAGGGTGTCTGACCGCGTACTGGATTCGCTTCTAGCCACTCTGGACCCGTGCGCCCGGACTTTTGATCCCGCGCGGCGAGTTGCAGAGGTGCCCTTCAAGGCGCAGACGGTACTCCCATCCGCCGGGCGTTTCAAGCGCGCTCCAGCGGTCGGTTTGCGTCTTTACACCGCAAATCGCCGGGAGTTATAAGAACCTTCAAATCAGCAACAAAAACGAAGGATGTGCCATGGGCCAGAATGACCGTGACTACGACGAGAAACGTGACTACATCCGCATGCGTGTCGATGCCGATATCAGTCTGCTGTACGCCGGGCAGATCATACCGGCAGTGTGCGTTGATTTATCCAGCTCCGGCATGCAGATAGACGCGCCCCGCTCCTTCAAGGTGGGCGAGCGGATCAGCGTCAAAATCGATTCGGAGCACGCGGCATTGAAAGGCCTGGAAGCCGACACCGAGGTGGTGTGGCTGGCTGATCGGGAAGAAGGCGGACAGAAGCTGGGGCTGACGATCCTCAAGATGAACTGATTGGCGAGCGGAACGGGTTCACAGTTTCGACAAAAAGCTTCCCGAAAAAAAGGCGACTCAATCGAGTCGCCTTTTTGCGTCATCGGGCTTGAAGCGCAGATCAGAAATCGTCGACGACCTTGCCGTCCTTCACTTTGAACTCACGGTTCTGTAGGAAGGCATTACGGATGAAGACGTACTTGTCGCCATTGATCAGCTTCTCGGCCGACAGCAGGCTGGCGCGGGTATCAACGATGTTGAGGCCCAGCAGCGAGTTGCGGACCGGCACGTCGTCGATGTAGCGGTACGGTGCAGTGTAGGTGTCCGGGTACTTGGCGACGGCGTCACGCACGGTGCTCGGGCCGAAGAACGGCAGCATCACGAACGGGCCACTGCCCACGCCCCAGTAACCGAGGGTCTGACCGAAGTCTTCGTCGTTGCGCTGCAGACCCATCTTGGTGCCGACGTCGAAGAAACCCGCCAGACCGAACGTGGTGTTGAAGATCAAACGCGCGGTATCGACGCCTGCGGCGGCCGGTTTGGCCTGAAACACGTCGTTGGCGAGGTTGGTCACGTCGCCGACGTTTTTGAACATGTTGTGGATGCCGTCTTCCAGGAACTGCGGCGTGATGAACTCATAACCCTGCGCGATAGGCTTCAGCGCGTAGGTGTCGAGAGTGTCGTTGAAACGGAAGATCGCGCGGTTGACGCCTTCCCATGGGTCTTCGTCAGCGGCTTGTGCGGCCAGTGGAACCAGAGCGATACCGGCACAAAAACAGATCTTGGCAAAACGATTAAACAAGCCTGCACCGTTCACGGGCATAGCTGACACTCCTGGTCAAAGTTATGAAGCGGGCGCTACGCCCCCAAAACAAAGTCGCGAGTATAAAGCGTTCCGCGATGATTTACGTCGTCCACGTCCGAAGGTTTTCCCACGGGCTTGAACAGCCGTGACCACCGTCACGACGCGGTCATCGGACTGTCATGTGAATCCCTTAGTTTCAGCTCTATTTAAGAGGGATATCCATGCTTGCTCCCGTCGCTGTTCCTGCGCCCTCGATCACGGCTGTGCTGTTTGGCCTCAGCGGCTGTCTCGTGGACTTTGGTGCGCAGGCGGGAACGCTCAGGACAAAAGATTCGCAACAATTCGTTTCAGCCACCGTTGCCAGGCAAGCCGCCGACTATGCCGTTGCCACCCCAGGCGCCCTCGGCGTGCTGAAGTCGCTGCGCAAACAAGGCATCCCCTGTGCGTGGATCGACGAGTATCCCGCCGTCATCGCCGACGCCCTGGCAGAACCGTTGCGTGGCCTGATTCAGCCTGCGCCCCACCCCGACAATCACTGGCCTGCGCCAGACGCCTGCTGGCAAGCCTTGATGAGCCTGAAGGTCAGTCAACTGGACGGCTGCGTGCTCATCAGCGGTGACCCGCGCCTGATCACGTCGGGACTCAACGCCGGGCTGTGGACCATCGGCCTGGCCTCCTGCGGGCCCCTGTGCGGCGCCTCCCCCGCCCAATGGGAGGCGCTGACCGATCTTCAACGGGAACAACGGCGCACCCGGGCGACGCTGAAGCTGTATGAAATCGGTGCGCATTCGGTGATCGATCACCTGGGCGAACTGGAGTCGTGCCTGGCCGATATCGCGCTGCGCCGGATGAAAGCGGAGAAACCCTGAAAACCTTGATCGACAGCATGCAGGTTGTCGTGCACTGGATTAGTCTTACGCAACAAGGACCTTTGGCCGTCCGCCGGGGTCCATGCTGTGACTATTCATAAAGGGAGCACCCTATGCCCGCCCGCGAACTGCAAGAGCAACTCAACACCTTGCGCGAGCAACTGGATCAAAACCCGCCGCTGAACGAAGACGAACGCGAAAACCTGCGCGACTTGATGGCGCAGATTCAATCGCAGATCGAGCTCGAGACGCAGGACGCCAGTCTGTCCGATGGCGTCAATCTGGCAGTCGAACGCTTTGAACTGGAACACCCCGGCATCGCCGGCACCCTGCGCAACATCGTCCAGACGTTGGGCAATATCGGGATTTGATGCGCCCCACTTTCTGTAGGAGCGAATTTATTCGCGAAGCCGTGGTTCAGGCGCACTAGATGCGTTGAATTTGCCGCCCTTCGCGAACACGTTCGTTCCTACAGAGGTTTTAGCGTCCGGAAATCACTGACGCGCCAACCGCCCATTCTCCATCGTCAACGCTTCCGTACTCCGGTACGGATTGATGTCCAGCCCGCCACGCCGGACATAGCGCGCCGACACCGTCAGTTTTTCCGGCTTTAACAGGCGCTGCAGGTCCGTGAAGATCCGCTCCACGCATTGCTCGTGGAAGTCCGAATGCTGGCGGAAGCTGACGATGTAGGCCAGAAAACTCGCGTGATCCAGCGCCGCGCCGCGGTACTGCACCGCCACACTGCCCCAGTCCGGCTGGCTGGTGACCGGGCAGTTGGACTTGAGCAAATGACTGTGCAACGCCTCCTCGACGATGTGCGCGTCATCACAGCGCAGCAACTCACGCTGTGGACGGTCGTAGCCGCTGATGCTGACGTCCAGATCATCGATGCACACGCCCGGTGCCGCCACGATGCCTTCCCCTTCGATATCTTTCAAACTGCGGATCCGCACACCCACTGACTTGCCCGCAGCGGCGGACAGGTCCTTTTCCAGCGTCGCCACCAGTTCGGCCTGGGAGGCAAACGGCGTCTGGTTCAACGAGTTCAGGTACAGCTTGAAGGACTTGGATTCGATGATATTCGGGGAGTCCGCGGGGATCGCGAATTCACCGATGGCCACCACCGGCTTGCCCGACGGCAGCAGCCATGACAGCTCGTAGCAATTCCAGAAGTCGACGCCCTGGTAAGGCAACGTCTCGGCGGTCAGCCCCAGCTCGGCCCACTTGGCCGCACGCGGTATCGGGAACAACAGCGACGGCGTGTAGGTGGCGATGTATTCACTGGACTTGCCCAGCGGCGAATGTTCGGCAGCGGGATGCATGACGGGACCTGAATCTGATGAGGTGTTTTGGGAGTTTATCGTTTTCAAACCTGGCGAGAACCCGTAGGAGTGAACTTGTTCGCGAGGCGGCGTATGTGACCCGCCGCGGACAACCATTCGCCAACAAGTTGGCTCCTACAGATTCGCCAAGCGCAACACATCACTCATACCGCAACGCATGGGCCGGTTGAATCTGTGCTGCGCGCCAGGCTGGATAAATAGTGGCCAGAAAGCTGAGGATGAAGCCGGCCGAGCAGATCAGCAGCACGTCCGTGCCCTGCAGATCAGACGGCAGGTTGCTGATGAAGTACACATCCGAGGTAAAGATATGCTGCCCGGTCACGCGCTCGATCCAGCCCACCATGGCGCTGACGTTGATGGCCGCAATGACACCCAGCACGCCGCCGATCACGGTGCCGACCACACCGATTACGGTGCCCTGCACCACGAAGATCGCCATGATCTGCCCGGGCGTGGCGCCGAGGGTGCGCAGGATGGCGATGTCCGCGCCCTTGTCGTTCACCACCATGATCAGGGTCGCGATGATGTTGAACGCCGCCACCGCGACGATCATCAGCAGCAACAGACCGATCATGGTCTTTTCCATTTTCATCGCGCTGAACAGGCTGCCCTGGGTGTGCGTCCAGTCGTCCGCCTTGTAGCCGGCGCCGAGGCCGGCAGCAATCGCGGTCGAGACCTGCGGCGCGGCATACAGATCCTTCACGGCCAGGCGAACGCCCTGAACCTGATTGGGCTGCCAATGCTGGATCGTAGCTGCGTCGGCCACGTTTACCAGCGCCATTGAACCATCAAGTTCGGCGCCGACCTTGAACACGCCGACCACCGTCAAGCGTTGCAAGCGCGGGGTAATGCCACCGGGCGCCGTGCTGATTTCCGGAACGATCAGGGTCAGCTTGTCACCGACATTCAAGCGAAAGCGCCGGGCGGTGATCTCGCCGATGACGACGCCGAAGTCGCCCGGTTTCAGGTCCTGCATGCGGCCCTGAACGATGTGCTGAGTGACGATCGACACCTGTGACTCCAGCCCCGGCTCAACCCCGCTGATCTGGATCGGCTGCATCGCGCCTTTGTAGGACAGCATGCCGTCCATCTCGGTGAACGGCACGGCGGCGGTCACTTCCGGATTCTTCATGGCCGCTGCGGCAGCCGGCTTCCAGTCATCCAGCGGCGTGACACCGGAGATCACCGCGTGCGGGACCATGCCCAGGACGCGCGAGCTCATTTCCTGCTGAAAGCCGTTCATCACGGACAACACCACAATCATCGCCAGGACGCCCAGCGCCAGGCCAATCATCGAGGTCATGGAAATGAACGAGATGAAGTGGTTCCGACGCTTGGCCCGGGTGTAGCGCGTGCCGATAAAGATCGATAACGGTCTGAACATTCGTGGAGCACCGTAGCTAAAAGTCGCTAAAAACAAACAGGCGCCGACACCGATGTGTTCGGCGCCGGGCGGGCTGCATCAGATGGAGATCAGCCTGCCGTCCTGCAGGCTCAGCACGCGGTCCATCTGTTTGGCCAGGGTCAGGTCGTGCGTCACCACCAGGAACGCCGTGCGCGAGGAAGTGCTCAGTTCGAGCATCAGGTCCTGGATGCCCTGGGCGGTGTGATGGTCGAGGTTACCGGTGGGCTCATCGAGCATCACCAGCCCAGGCTGATTGACCAGGGCCCGGGCAATGGCAACCCGCTGGCGTTCACCGCCGGACAGCTCGGACGGCTTGTGCGCCAGACGATGCCCCAACCCTACCCGCTCCAGCAATGCTGTGGCGCGTTGACGGGCCTCCGGGATCGCGGTCTTGCCGATGAGCAACGGCATGCAGACGTTTTCCAGGGCGGTGAATTCCGGCAGCAGGTGGTGAAACTGGTAGACGAAACCCAACGCCCGATTACGCAAAAGCCCACGGGCCTTTTCGTTCAGCGCCGACAACTCTTCGCCGGCCAGCCAGACGCTGCCTTCGGACGGGGTGTCCAGACCGCCCAACAGGTTGAGCAAGGTACTTTTGCCCGAACCCGAACTGCCGACGATGGCCACCCGCTCGCCCGCATGCAACTCCAGTTGCAGGCCGGACAACACCGTCACCGATTCCGGGCCTTCCTCGTAGGATTTGCCCAGGTTGCGGCAACTCAACACTGCTTTATCACTCATGCCCGACTCACTCATAACGTAACGCCTCTGCCGGCTGGGTGCGCGCGGCACGCCAGGCTGGATACAGGGTGGCGAGGAAACTCAGGATCAATGCCGCGCCGCAGACGAGGAACACGTCTTCGGCCATCAACTGCGACGGCAGATAGTCGATAAAATAGACATCCGCGTTGAGAAACTTGTGACCGATCAGGCCTTCCAGCGCCGAGATCGCAGCGCTGACATTGAGCGCGGCGAAAATGCCGATGGCCGCGCCGATGGCCGTCCCCACCACGCCGATGACCGTACCCTGGACCATGAAAATCGCCATGATCTGGCCGGGGGTTGCGCCGAGCGTACGCAGGATCGCGATGTCGCCGCGCTTGTCGTTGACCACCATCACCAGCGTGGAAATGATGTTGAACGCCGCCACGGCAACGATCAGCAGCAGCAACAGGCCAATGATGGATTTCTCCATGCCGATGGCCTGATAGAGGTTGCCGTGGGTGCGGGTCCAGTCCCGGGAGTAGTACTCGTGCTCGCCGAGATTCTGCGCGATTTCGTACGCGGTGCGGGGCGCCTTGAACAGGTCGGTGAACTTCAGGCGCAGCCCTTGTACCTGATCGGGTTTCCAGCGGTGCAGACGCGCCAGATCCTGAAGGTTGGTCACGCCCAGATAGCCGTCCAGCTCACCGGCGCCGACATGAAAAATGCCGACCACGGTGAAGCGCTTCATGCGAGGGAACATCCCGGCCGGCGTGACGGTGACTTCCGGTGCGACGAAGGTCACCTTGTCGCCGATGCCCACCCCCAGCTTGGTCGCGGCCTTGTCGCCGATCACCACGCCGAACCCTCCGGCGACCAGATCGTCGAGGCGTCCCTGCTTCATGAATTGATCGATGATCGAAACTTTACGTTCCTGAACCGGGTCGATGGCATTGAGGAGGATTTTCTGGACGTTGCCGTTGTTGGTCAGCAGACCTTGCATCTGGGTGAACGGCGCAACCGCCTCCACCTGTTTGTTCTGCATGACCTTGGCCGCCAGGCTTTGCCAATCCTTGATCGGCTCGCCGGATTCGATGGTGGCGTGTGGCACCATGCCCAGCACGCGGGTGCGCATCTCATGATCGAAGCCGTTCATGACCGATAACACGACTATCATCACGACGACGCCAAGGGCGAGTCCGATCATCGACGTCAGGGATATGAAGGAGACAAAATGATTACGGCGTTTTGCACGGGTGTAACGCGTGCCGATGAAGACGAAAAGAGGTCTGAACATTTAGGTGCTTGACATTTAGGGCGTGTTCGCAGGAATGGGGAACGTCCTTGTGGTAGGTCTCAGCGAGCAGCCTTACACTCAAAACACTCTGAGCCAACTGCGTGATCGCGCTGAGCGATCATTCTGACAACCGCCGCTACCATGGGTTCGCCATGTCGACATTAGATGAAGAAGAACGCCGCGAATACTACCGTATCGAGGACAGCGTCGCACTGGAAATTAACCCGCTCTCAGGGCCGGGTGCGGTGGATGAACACGCTCACCGAGGCACCTCGGCGTTGTTCGATTTGCTCAGCGAATTGCACATCAGCGAGTTCGAGTCCCAGCATTTGTTGCGCCAGCTCGATGAGCGCGACCGCACCCTCAACAGTTTTCTCAAGGCCCTGAGCAAGCGCATCGACCTGCTTGGTCAGGTCGTGGCGCAGACCGTGCTGGGCAAGCTCGGCAAGCCGCAAAAGGTCATCATGTCCGAGGGCGGCCTGCAGTTTGAATCGGCACAGCCCTTTCCCGCCGGCACCCTGCTGGGGATCAAAATGGTCTTGATGCCTCAGGCCTCCGGCATGATGCTGAAGGCCCGGGTGACGCATTGCGACGCGCTTCACGTTGGTGATTTCGACATCGGCATCGAGTTCATCGACCTGCCTGACGCCCAGCGCCAGCTGCTGGCCAGACACATCCTGCAACGACAGGCCCAGCAACGGCGGCTGGCCCGGGAGCAAAACGATTCCTCGCCCGAATAACGGGCTGTATTCGCGTTTCACTGAAAGCACGACAACGGCGCACGTCCCCAAGGAGTATTTGTGACCCTGATCTATGGCCACCGCGGCGCAAAAGGCGAAGCACCGGAAAATACCCTGACCAGCTTTCAGGAATGCCTGAAACACGGCGTGAAGCGTTGCGAACTGGACCTGCATTTGTCCCGTGACGGCGAACTGATGGTCATCCACGACCCCACCCTCAAACGCACCACCGACCGACGCGGCAAGGTGGTCGAGCACGACGCCCGCGATCTGGTGACCTACGATGCACGCAAGGGTGGGCCAGGCTGGGTCAATCCCTGCCCGATTCCGCGTCTGGAAGAGTTGTTCGAGCAATGCGCCTTCGAGCACTGGCAGCTCGAAGTCAAAAGCGCGTCACGCACCCGGGCAGCCACCACCGTGCTGGCGATTCGGGAAATGGCTCAGCGCCATGGCCTGCTGGACAAGGTCACCATCACCTCAAGTTCTCGGGAAGTGCTGCGGGCGGCCCTTGAGCTGACGCCGGACATCGCGCGCGGGTTGGTGGCCGAATACGCCTGGCTCGACCCGCTGAAGGTCGCGCAGGGTTACGGCTGTGAAATCCTGGCGTTGAACTGGACGCTGTGCACCCCGGAGCGCCTGAAGAAAGCCCAGGCGCAGGGGCTGCATGTGTCGGTGTGGACGGTCAACGAACCGGCACTGATGCGCAGGCTCGCTGATTTCGGCGTCGACAGCCTGATTACAGACTTTCCCGGTTTGGCCAGCGCCACGCTTGGGAATCACTGAAATCGGTCTCCCCGGCCGGCTCAGGCCACCGGCCGGAGTCGCTCAAAAAAGCCGGTTCAGGCCGTCGTAGGCGGCGACCCGGTAGGCCTCGGCCATGGTCGGGTAGTTGAATGTGGTGTTGACGAAGTACTTCAGCGTGTTCGCCTCGCCCGGCTGGTTCATGATCGCCTGACCGATGTGCACGATCTCCGACGCCTGGTCACCGAAGCAGTGCACGCCCAGCACCTGCAGGGTTTCACGGTGGAAGAGGATTTTCAGCATCCCCACCCGCTCGCCTGAAATCTGCGCGCGAGCCATACCCTTGAAGAACGCCTTGCCCACTTCATACGGGACTTTGGCCTGGGTCAGCTCATGTTCGTTCTGACCGATGGAGCTGATCTCCGGAATGGTGTAAATCCCGGTCGGCACGTCATTGACGAAGCGCCAGCTGCCGTTATCGACCACGCTGCCCGCCGCTGAACGGCCCTGGTCGTACGCCGCGCTCGCCAGGCTCGGCCAGCCGATCACATCGCCTGCGCCATAAATGGTCGGCACCGACGTGCGATAGGTTTCGTCGACGTCAATCTGTCCACGCCCGTTGGCCTTGAGGCCGACGTTTTCCAGACCCAGTTTGTCGGTGTTGCCCGTGCGGCCGTTGCACCAGAGCAAGGCGTCGGCCTTGATCTTCTTGCCGGACTTGAGGTGCAGGATCACGCCGTTATCCAGCCCTTCAACGCGCTCGTACTCTTCGTTGTGGCGAACCATGACATTGTTGTTGCTGAAGTGATAACTCAGCGCCTGGGAAATTTCCGAATCCAGGAAGCTCAACAATTGATCGCGGTTGTCGATCAGCTCGACCTCAACCCCCAGACCGCTGAAGATCGACGCGTATTCGCAACCAATCACGCCAGCGCCGTAGATGATCAGCTTGCGTGGCGTGTGACTGATGCTCAGCACGGTGTCGCTGTCGTAGATGCGCTTGTGGGAAAAGTCGATATCGGCGGGGCGATAAGGCCGCGAGCCGGTGGCGATGATGATCTGGTTAGCGACCAGCTTTTCGACGATGCCGGTGGGACACACCACATCGATGGTGCGCTCATCGGAGAAACTGCCGGTGCCGAAGAACACATCCACCCGATTGCGTGCGTAGTAACCGGTGCGCGACGCCACTTGCTTGCTGATCACGATCTCGGCGTTTTTCAGCACGTCGGGGAAGGAGAACCAGCGCGGCTCGCCAATGGCCCGGAACATCGGGTTGGTGTTGAACTGAATGATCTGCTTGACCGAGTGACGCAACGCCTTGGACGGGATGGTCCCCAGGTGCGTGCAGTTGCCGCCGACCTGGCGACGGCTGTCGACCATGGCCACCTTGCGCCCCGCCTTGGCGGCGTTCATTGCCGCGCCTTCTCCAGCGGGGCCGGAACCCAGTACCACTACGTCGTAGTTGTAGACAGCCATGCGTACTCCTTAGAACGTGCCGAGCGCCATTTTGGCGTCTCCGGCTGACTTCCGCCGCGGCCGGCGACGGGAAGAATTCAATCATGCGGCGCAGTCTATACGTCCAGCGCCGCGGCGAACATTAACCCTTGGTCGCGGCGCGGGCAATTTTGTCTGCGCTGCCCGGCGTGATTCGCTGGAGAGGTCCGGTAATCGCAAACGCGTTCGATCCTGTGTCTGGCCCGCATCGCCGACCGAACCGCCCTCACCGGTCGCTGTCTTCTGATTGCCATCCGCCATTTTTAAACATATCGTTACAAATCTGCGTCAGCCGAGACCAAGCTCGGATTGCCCAGAGAGGACGCATAAATACAACGGATCCCCCTAGCTAGACAGCTTAAGTGAGTAATTCCAAATGGCCTCGACCACCGGCAAAGGCAGAGCGATATTTCGCGTTGTCAGCGGCAACTTCCTTGAAATGTTCGACTTCATGGTCTATGGCTTTTACGCCACGGCCATCGCCAAAACCTTCTTCCCCGCCGACAGCGAGTTCGCCTCGTTAATGCTGTCGCTGGCGACCTTCGGCGCCGGCTTTCTGATGCGCCCGCTCGGCGCCATCTTCCTCGGTGCCTACATCGACCGTCACGGCCGTAAAAAAGGACTGGTGATTACCCTGGCGATGATGGCCATGGGCACCGTGCTGATTGCGTGCGTGCCGGGCTACGCGACCTTGGGCGTCGCGGCGCCGCTGCTGGTGCTGGTCGGTCGACTGCTGCAAGGCTTCTCCGCCGGCGTTGAGCTGGGCGGTGTTTCGGTGTACCTGGCAGAAATCGCCACGCCGGGCCGCAAGGGCTTTTTCGTCAGCTGGCAATCGGCCAGTCAACAGGCAGCGGTGGTCTTCGCCGGCCTGTTGGGCGTCGCACTGAACCATTGGCTGAGCCCTGCGGAGATGGGCGACTGGGGCTGGCGCGTGCCGTTCCTGATCGGCTGTCTGATCGTGCCGGTGATCTTCATTATTCGGCGTTCCCTGGAAGAAACGCCTGAGTTCGAAGCCCGCGCCCAGCAGCATCGCCCGACCTTGAAGGAAGTGGTGCGGTCCATCGGCCAGAACTTCGGCATCGTGGTGGCAGGCATGGCGCTGGTGGTCATGACCACCGTTTCGTTCTACCTGATCACCGCCTACACCCCGACCTTCGGCAAGAACGAGCTGCACCTGTCGGACCTCGATGCGCTGCTGGTAACGGTGTGCGTTGGTATTTCGAACTTCATCTGGCTGCCGGTAATGGGCGCGGTGTCTGACAAGATCGGTCGTAAGCCCCTGCTGCTCGGGGCGACCATTCTGGCAATTATCACCGCCTACCCTGCCCTGTCCTGGCTGACATCCAACCCCAGCTTCGCCAACTTGCTGATGGTCGAATTGTGGTTGTCCTTCCTCTATGGCTCGTACAACGGCGCCATGGTGGTGTCCCTGGCTGAAATCATGCCGGTGGAAGTGCGCACCACCGGGTTCTCGCTGGCCTACAGCCTGGCCACCGCGACCTTCGGCGGCTTCACCCCGGCGGCCTGCACCTACCTGATCCACGTGCTGGACAACAAGGCAGCGCCGGGCATCTGGCTGAGCGGCGCGGCGGTGTTGGGTTTGATCGCGACGCTGGTCTTGTTCCGTCGGGGCAAGAGCCATGTGCATGGCAGTGCGGCGGTGGCGTAGTCGTAAGCTGAAAGCCGTAAGCTTTAAGCGGTAAGTAAAAGCAAGAACAAAAACGCCCCGACTCAGTTCGGGGCGTTTTTTTGTCGGTACGTTGCGCTTCTGCCGAAGGCGTGAGAGTCCGGCTTGCCGACGATTGGCCGTGAAGCGGTCATGAATCCGGAAGGCACGGTCTGCCCGACTCACCGAGCCGTCAGGTTTTGCTGCCGCTGCGCGCCAGATCGCGGGCAAGCCACGCTCCCACGCCTTCGGCAGAAGCAGTGAGGCGGTGAACTCGCCACCAAAAACGCCCCGAACTGCTGACAGAATGCTTTCGCGGGCAAGCGCGCTCCTACGCATTTGCGCTACCGCTTCTGCCGAAGGCGTGGGAGTCCGGCTTGCCGACGATTGGCCGTGAAGCGGTCATGAATCCGGAAGGCACGGCCTGCCTGAATCACCCCGCCGTCGGATTTTACTGCCGCTGCGCGCCAGATCGCGGGCAAGCCACGCTCCCAGGCCTTAGGCAGAAGCAGTGAGGCGGTGAGCCCACAAACAAAAACGCCCCGAACTGCTGACAGAATGCTTTCGCGGGCAAGCGCGCTCCTACACATTTCCGCTACCGCTTTTGCCGAAGGCGTGGGAGTCCGGCTTGCCGACGATTGGCCGCGCAGCGGTCATGAATCCGGAATCCAAGGTCTGCCTGACTCATTGAGCCGTCAGGTTTCACTGCCGCTGCGCGCCAGATCGCGGGCAAGCCACGCTCCCACGCCTTCGGCAGAAGCAGTGAGGCGGTGAGCCCGCCAACAAAAACGCCCCGAACTGCTGACAAAATGCTTTCGCGGGCAAGCGTGCTCCTACGCATTTCCGCTGCTGCTTCTGCCGAAGGCGTGGGAGTCCGGCTTGCCGACGATTGGCCGTGAAGCGGTCATGAATCCGGAAGACACGGTCTGCCTGACTCACCGAGCCGTTAGGTTTTGCTGCCGCTGCGCGCCAGATCGCGGGCAAGCCACGCTCCCACGCCTTCGGCAGAAGCATTGATGCAGAGAACCTCGCCAACAAAAACGCCCCGAGCTGCTGACAGAATGCTTTCGCGGGCAAGCGCGCTGCTACGCATTTCCGCTACCGCTTCTGCCGAAGGCGTGGGAGTCCGGCTTGCCGACGATTGGCCGCGAAGCGGTCATGAATCCGGAATGCACGGTCTGCCTGACTCACCGAGCCGTCAGATTGTACTGCCGCTGCGCGCCAGATCGCGGGCAAGCCGCGCTCCCACGCCTTCGGCAGAAGCAGTGAGGCGGTGAACCCACAAACAAAACCGCCCCGAGTTGCTGACAGAGTGCTTTCGCGGGCAAGCGCGCTGCTACGCATTTCCGCTGCTGCTTCTGCCGAAGGCGTGGGAGTCCGGCTTGCCGACGATTGGCCGCGCAGCGGTCATGAATCCGCAATGCACGGCCTGCCTGACTCACCGAGCCGTCGGGTTTTGTTGCCGCTGCGCGCCAGATCGCGGGCAAGCCTCGCTCCCACGCCTTCGGCAGAAGCAGTGAGGCGGTGAGCCCACAAACAAAAACGCCCCGAACAGTGTCGGGGCGTTTTCATAGGGCTTCAGCTTGCAGCTTGAAGCTTACCGCTTGCAGCTCACTCAGTTAGGAAACGCTGGCGGGTTGACCCCGGCCATGTCTTCCATCACGCGAACCACCTGGCAGCTGTAACCGAACTCGTTGTCGTACCAGACGTACAGCACAACGCGGTTATCGTTGCAGATGGTGGCTTCGGCATCGACCACACCGGCGTGACGCGAACCGACGAAGTCGGTGGAGACCACTTCCTGGGAGTTCACGAAGTCGATCTGCTTGTGCAGGTCCGAATGCAGCGCCATGTAGCGCAGGTATTCGTTCACTTCTTCGCGGGTGGTGGCGTTCTCGAGGTTCAGGTTGAGGATGGCCATGGACACGTTCGGCGTCGGTACGCGGATCGCGTTGCCGGTCAGCTTGCCGGCCAGCTCAGGCAGGGCCTTGGCAGCGGCAGTGGCGGCGCCGGTTTCAGTGATAACCATGTTCAACGCGGCGCTGCGGCCACGACGATCACCCTTGTGGAAGTTGTCGATCAGGTTCTGGTCGTTGGTGTACGAGTGAACCGTTTCAACGTGACCGTTGACGATGCCGAACTTGTCGTTGACGGCCTTGAGCACCGGCACGATGGCGTTGGTGGTGCAGGACGCCGCCGACACAATCTTGTCGTCGTCGGTGATCTGCTGGTGGTTGATGCCGTGAACGATGTTTTTCAGCTTGCCCTTGCCCGGCGCGGTCAGCACCACGCGATCGATACCCGGGCATTGCAAGTGCTGGCCCAGACCATCGGCGTCGCGCCACACACCGGTATTGTCCACCAGCAGTGCGTCCTTGATGCCGTATTGGGTGTAATCGACTTCGGTCGGATTCTTGGCGTAGATCACCTGAATCAGGTTGCCGTTGGCGGTGAGGGTGCTGTTGGCTTCGTCGATGGTGATGGTGCCGTCGAACGGACCGTGTACCGAGTCACGACGCAACAGGCTGGCACGCTTGACCAGGTCGTTTTCGGCGCCTTTGCGCACCACGATGGCCCGCAGACGCAGGCCGTCGCCACCACCGGTTTTTTCGATCAGGATCCGCGCCAGCAGACGACCGATACGGCCGAAACCGTAAAGCACGACGTCCGTGCCCTTGCGCGGGCCGACGCCTTGCTGACCCACCACGTCGGCCATTTCTTCACGGACGAACTGCTCGGCGGTGCGGCCATTGCCTTCGGCCTTGAACTTCACGGCCAGCTTGCCCAGGTCCACCGAAGCGGCGCCCAGTTTGAGCTCGCTCATCGCCTTGATCAGCGGGAACGTCTCGTGAACGGACAATTCGCTGGCATCGGATTGACGATGGCGGGCAAAACGGTGGGCTTTGAGAATCGCGATCACTGAACGGTTGATCAGGCTGCGGCCATAGATCGAGCTCACCACGTTATTATTGCGGTAGAGCTGACCGATAAGAGGAATCATCGCCTCGGCCAGGGCCTCACGATCAATCCATTCACCAAGACACTGGTCGGGCTTCTGAGTCACGGGAACCTTCCACATGTAGGGGCTGAAAAAAGGGGCTACATTATGACCGCGCCTTTGTTTATAGGCAATGCGCGGTTGTCAGCTCGCGCGGCACTACATAAATGCACGGCATAGACACGCGGTCGTAAAACTGACAGCGGATTCTTTCTTTAGTTACAATCGCCGCCCCTGCCGCAACGCCTGGAGCTTTATCTTCCGTGCCTGTTCTGCGCCTACCGAAACTTCCTGCTGCTGCAGGCAAAACCCATTGGGGCAATCTGCCCGGTGCCGCTCAGAGCCTGGCGATTGCCGAGGCCGCCAGCGCGGCGAAACGCTTCACCCTGCTTTTGACCGCCGACAGCCAGAGTGCCGAGCGACTCGAGCAGGAACTGAAGTTTTTCGCACCGGCGCTGCCGGTGCTGCATTTCCCCGACTGGGAAACCCTGCCCTACGATCTGTTCTCGCCGCATCAGGACATCATCTCCCAGCGCATCGCCAGCCTGTACCGGCTGCCGGAACTGGCCCATGGCGTGCTCGTCGTGCCGATCACCACCGCCCTGCACCGCCTGGCGCCAACGCAGTTTCTGCTGGGCAGCAGCCTGGTGCTGGACGTGGGCCAGAAGCTCGACCTTGAGCAGATGCGCAGTCGCCTGGAAGCCACCGGCTATCGCTACGTCGACACGGTCTACGAACACGGCGAGTTCACGGTACGCGGCGCGTTGATCGACCTGTTCCCCATGGGCAGCAAACTGCCGTACCGGATCGACCTGTTCGACGATGAAATCGAAACCCTGCGCACCTTCGAGCCGGAAACCCAGCGTTCCATCGACAAGGTCAACCGCATCCGCCTGTTGCCGGCCAAGGAATTCCCGCTGCAAAAGGAGGCCGTCACTGGCTTCAAGGCGCGGTTCCGCGAGCGCTTCGACGTCGACTTCCGCCGCAACACGATCTTCCAGGACTTGAGCAGCGGCATCACGCCCGCAGGCATCGAGTACTACCTGCCGCTGTTCTTCGAAGAAACCGCGACCCTGTTCGATTACCTGCCCCAGGACACCCAGGTGTTCTCGATGCCGGGGATCGAACACGCCGCCGACACCTTCTGGAACGACGTGCGCAACCGTTACGAAGACCGTCGCTACGACCCCGAACGCCCGCTGCTGCCGCCCAACGAGCTGTTCCTGCCGGTGGAAGACTGCTTCGCCCGCCTGAAAACCTGGCCGCGCGTGGTGGTCAGCCAGGACGACGTCGACACCGGCGTCGGCCGCGATCGCTTCCCGGCGCGGGTGCTGCCCGATCTGGCCATCGAAGCCAAGGCCGCGCAACCGCTGGGGGCGTTGTCGGGTTTTCTCGATGAATTCCCCGGCCGCGTGCTGTTCACCGCCGAATCCGCCGGGCGCCGCGAAGTGCTGCTGGAGCTGCTGGAACGCCTGAAGCTGCGGCCGAAAACCGTGGACAGCTGGCAGGATTTCGTCGACAGCAAAGAACGCCTGACCATCACCATCGCGCCGCTGGATGAAGGCCTGGTGCTGGATGATCCGGCGCTGGCCCTGATCGCCGAAAGCCCGTTGTTCGGCCAGCGCGTGATGCAGCGCCGTCGCCGAGAGAAACGCGCCGAGGGCCACAGCGCCGACGCGGTGATCAAGAACCTGACCGAGCTGCGCGAAGGCGCGCCGGTGGTGCACATCGACCACGGTGTGGGCCGCTACCTGGGCCTTGCCACGCTGGAGGTGGAAAACCAGGTCGCGGAATTTCTGATGCTGATGTACGCCGAGGAAGCCAAGCTGTACGTCCCGGTGGCCAACCTGCACTTGATCGCCCGTTACACCGGCAGCGACGACGCCCTCGCGCCGCTGCACCGCCTGGGGTCGGAAACCTGGCAGAAAGCCAAGCGCAAGGCCGCCGAGCAGGTGCGTGATGTCGCCGCCGAGCTGCTGGACATCTACGCCCGCCGCGCCGCGCGTGAAGGTTATGCGTTCGCCGACCCTAAGCTCGATTACGACACGTTCAGCGCCGGCTTCCCGTTCGAGGAAACCCCCGACCAGCAAACCACCATCGACGCGGTACGGGCCGACATGCTCGCGCCCAAGCCCATGGACCGGCTGGTGTGTGGCGACGTGGGCTTCGGCAAGACCGAAGTGGCCATGCGCGCGGCGTTCATTGCCGTGCACGGCGGGCGTCAGGTCGCGATCCTGGTGCCGACGACGCTGCTCGCTCAACAACACTACAACAGCTTCCGCGATCGCTTCGCCGACTGGCCGGTGAGCGTGGAAGTGATGAGCCGCTTCAAGTCCGCCAAAGAAATCAACGCCGCGGTCGCCGATCTGGCCGAGGGCAAGATCGACATCGTGATCGGCACCCACAAGCTGCTTCAGGACGACGTCAAGATCAAAAACCTGGGTCTGGTGATCATCGACGAAGAGCACCGCTTCGGAGTCCGGCAGAAGGAACAGCTCAAGGCCCTGCGCAGCGAGGTCGACATCCTGACCCTCACCGCCACGCCGATCCCGCGCACGCTGAACATGGCCGTGGCCGGGATGCGCGACCTGTCGATCATTGCCACGCCGCCTGCCCGGCGCCTTTCGGTGCGCACCTTCGTCATGGAGCAGAACAAACCCACGGTCAAGGAAGCCCTGCTGCGGGAACTGCTGCGCGGCGGCCAGGTGTATTACCTGCACAACGACGTCAAGACCATCGAGAAATGCGCCGCCGACCTGGCCGAACTGGTGCCCGAAGCGCGGATCGGCATCGGCCACGGACAGATGCACGAACGCGATCTCGAACAGGTGATGAGCGACTTCTACCACAAGCGTTTCAACGTGCTGATCGCCTCGACCATCATCGAGACCGGCATCGACGTGCCGAGCGCCAACACCATCATCATCGAGCGCGCCGACAAGTTCGGCCTGGCCCAGCTGCACCAGCTGCGCGGCCGGGTCGGACGCAGTCATCACCAGGCCTACGCCTACCTGCTGACGCCGCCGCGCAAACAGATCACTCCTGACGCCGAAAAGCGTCTGGAGGCCATCGCCAATACCCAGGACCTCGGCGCCGGTTTCGTGCTGGCCACCAACGACCTGGAAATCCGGGGCGCCGGCGAGTTGCTGGGCGACGGCCAGAGCGGGCAGATTCAGGCGGTGGGCTTCACCCTTTATATGGAAATGCTTGAACGCGCGGTGAAGTCGATCCGAAAGGGCGAGCAACCGAACCTCGATCAGCCCCTGGGCGGCGGGCCGGAAATCAACCTGCGCTTGCCGGCGTTGATTCCCGAAGCCTACCTGCCGGACGTCCACACCCGCCTGATCCTGTACAAGCGCATCGCCAACGCCGCCGACGAAGAGGGTCTCAAAGACCTGCAGGTGGAAATGATCGACCGCTTCGGCCTGTTGCCCGAGCCGACCAAGAACCTGGTGCGCCTGACCTCGCTCAAGCTCAAGGCCGAGCAACTGGGGATCAAGAAGGTCGACGCGGGACCGCAAGGTGGCCGCATCGAATTCGGCGCGGAAACGTCGGTGGACCCGCTGACACTGATCAAGCTGATTCAGAGCCAGCCCAACCGGTACAAATTCGAAGGCGCCACGATGTTCAAATTCTCGGTGCCGATGGAGCGGCCGGAAGAGCGTTTCAATCACCTGGAAGCGCTGTTCGAGCGCCTGAACCCGACACCTGCGTGAAGGAAGCACCATGCGTTTGTTTCACTCGCTGACCCTGCTGCTGGTGCTGATGGCGCCGGCAGTGTTTGCCCCCATGGCGCGTGCCGACGGCACGTTTCAGGTGGAAGTGATCCTGTTCCGGCAGATCGATCAGCCGGCGGCCACCAACCAGCCTTCCCCGGAAAACTGGGCGAGCGGCGCGCGCAGGCTGGTTGCCGAAGATCAGCAACCGACCACGCTGGACAGCCTGTCCGACAAGCTCGACGCCAGCGGCCTCTACAAAGTCCTGCTGCACAAAGCCTGGCAACAGGATTTGACGGCGGCACCAAGCAAGGTTGCGTTGAGCGCAGGGCAGGAGCAATTTGGTCATTTTCCTATTGAGGGGACCGTCAGCCTGGCACTGGCACGCTTCACCGACATCGACGCCAATTTCTGGGTCAATCAGCTCGATGCCCACGGCGTGTTGATCACCAGCGAGCGCATGCGCCAGTCGACGCGGGTAAAAAATGGTGAATTGACCTACATGGACAACGGAAGTCTGGCCATGCTGATCAAGGTTTCCTCTCTTTAAACACCTCAAGCATCGCGTCGCGTAGGGTTGTCCGGAATCGTGTTGTCCCTTTTAGAAAAAGCCCTGGCCACGCCATGGGAGCCCTTGTTCAAAGCGCAGAGTATCGAGCGCGGGTTCAAATACGCCCAGGAAAAGCGGGTCATGCTGCAGCACCTGAGCCCGGACCTGGTGCGCACCGTATGCCGTGGCTCGAGCCTGGAAATCTACACCCAGACCCTGCAATTCAAGGACCCGGCGCGCACGCGCAATTTTGTGGTCGCCAAGTGCACCTGTCCGGTCAGGACCAATTGCAAGCACTGTGCGGCGGCGATGTTTTTTCTGCAGGACCCGATCGCCCTGCCAGGGATTCTGGCCGCCGTGGATAAACAGGTCGCGCCCACCGCCAAGGCGGACGAAAAACCTGCGCTGCCGGAACGCGTGATCGACGACGCGGAGCCGTCACCGCGCCTGACCCTGGCCAGTTTCGAGTACAGCGCCTACGAGCCGCGCAACGGCAAGATGCTGCGCCATATTCAGCACCGCGCCGCCCTGGCGTTCGCCTACGGCGATTTCTACGCCTCGGGCCCGGTGCCCCCCGGCCGCTCCGGCGACATCGTGCGCCACCTGAGCGACGAAACCCTGCGCATCCGCCGTGATACCGAGCTTGAAGGGCTGTTCCGCAAACAGCTGCTGGACCTGGGTTTCCGCATCGCCACGCGCCAGAGCAAGGCGCTGCCCGACAGTGCCGGCGAAATGTTCGAACTGCCCAACGACAAGGCCTGGCTGCAGTTCATGCTCAACGAGCTGCCGGTGCTGCGCGACCTGCAGTGGGACATCGATCTGGCCGATGATTTCGGCTTTGACGTGACCCCGGTGGACGACTGGTACGCGGTGGTGGACGATGAGCCCGACCGGCACTGGTTTGATCTGGAGCTGGGCATCATCGTCAACGGCGAACGCCTGAGCCTGCTGCCGATCCTGATCAACCTGCTGCGCACGCACCCCGAGCTGATGACCCTCAACGGCATCGCCAAGCGCCGGGACGACGAACAACTGCTGGTGCAGCTCAACCATTTTACCCCGCGCGGCGGTTTGCCGATTCAGGTCGCCCTGCCCTATGGCCGCCTGAAAACGGTGCTGGCGACCCTGGGCGATTTCTATTGGCGCGAGGACGGCAACACCACCCTTCGCCTGAACACGGCGGACGCCACGCGACTCAAGCACCTGGACGACATACCGCTGGTGTGGGAAGGCGGCGATCGCCTGCGCCAGTTTTCCGAGCGGCTGCTCAATATCAAGGACGCCAAGATCACCCTGCCCACCGGCCTGAACGCCACGCTGCGCCCCTATCAGCTCGAGGGTCTGAGCTGGATGCAGGCGCTGCGCGAGCTGGAAGTGGGCGGTGTGCTGGCCGACGACATGGGGCTGGGCAAAACCCTGCAGACCCTGACCCATTTGCTGGTGGAGAAACAGGCCGGTCGTCTGGACCGTCCGGCCCTGGCGGTCATGCCCACCAGCCTGATCCCGAACTGGGTCGATGAGTCTAAACACTTCACGCCCCAGCTCAGGGTGCTGGCGCTGCACGGCGCCAATCGCCATCAGGACTACACCAGCCTGGCCGATTACGACCTGATCCTGACGACTTACGCCTTGCTGCCGAGGGATGTCGAGCTGCTGAGCAAGCAGTTGCTGCACGTGCTGGTGCTCGATGAGGCGCAGTACATCAAGAACCCCAACAGCAAGGCGGCCCAGGCCGCACGCGCGTTGAACGCCCGGCAACGCCTGTGCCTGAGCGGCACGCCGCTGGAAAACCACCTCGGCGAGCTGTGGTCGCTGTTTCATTTCCTGATGCCGGGCTGGTTGGGGGACAACAAAACTTTCAACAGCAACTACCGCGCGCCCATTGAAAAGCACGGCAACGACGAGCGTCTTCAGCACCTGAACGCGCGGATCAAGCCGTTCCTGCTGCGGCGCACCAAGGAACAGGTGGCCACCGAGCTGCCGCCCAAGACCGAGATCGTGCACTGGGTCGAGCTCAACGACGCGCAGCGGGACGTCTACGAAACCATGCGCCTGGCCATGGACAAGAAGGTCCGCGACGAAATCACCCTCAAGGGCGTCGGCCGCAGCCAGATCATCATTCTGGAAGCGCTGCTGAAACTGCGTCAGGTCTGTTGCGACCTGCGCCTGGTCAACAGCCCGCCCACCACGGGCCGCTATGGCAGTTCCGCCAAGCTGCAAAGCCTGATGGAGATGATCGAAGAACTGCTGGCGGAAGGCCGCAAGATTTTGCTGTTCTCGCAGTTCACCTCGATGTTGACCCTGATCCAGGCCGAACTGGAGCAGCGGGAGATCAACTACGCGCTGTTGACCGGCGCCACCAAAGACCGCCGCACCCCGGTGCAGGATTTTCAGAGCGGCAAGCACTCGATCTTCCTCATCAGCCTCAAAGCCGGCGGCACGGGCCTGAACCTCACCGCCGCCGACACGGTGATTCACTACGACCCCTGGTGGAACCCGGCCGCCGAAAACCAGGCCACTGACCGCGCGTATCGCATCGGCCAGGAAAAACCGGTGTTCGTCTACAAGATGATCGCCAGGGGCACGGTGGAAGAGAAGATCCAGCAGCTGCAGCAGGAAAAATCAGCGCTGGCCTCCGGTGTGCTGGACGGCAGATCGGCCGGCGACTGGAAGCTCAAGGACGACGACATCGAAGCGCTGTTCGCGCCGCTGCCGGCGGTGCCGAAGAAGGGCAAGCGCTGAGGTTGCTGTCCTGTGGGATTTCGCTGGAAACCCGGCAGGGCATCAGATAGAGATCCATGTGGGAGCGGACCTGTCCGCGAAGACTGACTACCAGGCAACGTAGATGCGTTGAATGGACCGGCCCCTTCGCGGACAGGTCCGCTCCCACGGGGTTTTGCGTTGGGTTCGTGTTACGCGTCAACGCGACTCTACTGTAGGAGCGCGCTTGCCCGCGATGGCGGTGCGTCTGATCAACATATGCGGCCTGACAGCATGCATTCGCGGGCAAGCGCGCTCCTACAAAAGCGATTTCGTCAGCCCGCCAAGACCTCTGCCTCTGCCCACCGCACATAACACACCACCACCGGCATCCCGTGCTCGGCGCAGAAATCCAGCCAGCGCAGCTGGTTGTCCTGCAGGCGATCCCCCGGGCCCTTGACCTCGATCATGCGATAGCGACGCTGCGCCGGGAAGAACTGGATCAGGTCGGGCATCCCGGTGCGGTTGGCCTTGATGTCCTGCAACAACCGGCGGAACCAGTGCCGCAGATGGTCGGCCGGCAGACAATCCAGCGCCTGCTCCAGCAGCTCGGGGGTCAGCGCGCCCCAGAACACGAACGGCGATTGCAGCCCGAACTTGCTGACGAAATGCTCACCGATCACCTGCTTGTAGCGCTCGTCATCCAGGAGTGACAAACACGCGTCGAACAAAGTAGCCCGACGCTCATAGAAATCAGGGCTGTACAGATCGCTGGGTGCGCTGTGAAACGGATGGAAGAACGCACCCGGCAGCGGCGCGAAAATCGCAGGCCAGCACAGCAGACCGAACAGGGAATTGATCAGCGCATTTTCAACGTAATGCACCTCGCCGCCCTCTTCCGTCAAATGCTGCTGGATCATGCGCTCGACGCTGAAATCCGGCAGCGGCGCGACGCTGAGGTCAAGACGCTCCACCACCCGCGCCGCCCGACGCCGGGTAACGGGCCCGCCCAGTTTGCGCAGCAAGCGCGGGGTAATCCTGAGCAGGTGCTGGGTTTCGGCGTCATTTTCCGGCGCCGCCTGCGCCTGCTCGGCCAAGGCCATGGCGTCGACATAGTGCTCGGTGCGCTCCAGCACCCGAATCCGGCGCACCCGGGCGCCGGGGTACGTCGATTGCGCATAGACACTCAGCGCCATGGGCCAATCCTGTTCACGCTCGGCCTGCTGTCCCATCTGAAACAACAGCTTGGCCCGGCGCATGGCCAGCCACGGGTTTGCGGTGACGACGGCCAACGCCCGTTGTGCCAGTGCCTCCAGCGGAGTGTCCTCGTCCAGCGCCTGACGACAGGCATGCAGCTCGATGCAGACGTCGATGTCGGCGCGCTCGCTGATGGCGCGGGACTGCGCAGAAAACTCCACCTTCTCGTAGCGGTAGATCCCCAAGTCCGCCAGCACGAACTCCGACCACTCCTGATAGAGGTTGCCGAAGTACAGCAGGCGCAAACGGTCGCAGATCGGCATCACCTGCAGGGCGAAGACCACCTCATCGAACTCGGTAAACCAGTGTTCCAGCGCCTGGGAATGGGGGTAGTGCGGCAGCAGGCGTTCCAGCAGGTCGGCTTTCTTTTCGCTGCTCTTGACGCCGTGGTCCTTGAAGCAGGTGCTCAGTTCCGCCTTGCGCAGCAGGTGAAACAGCTCGCCCAGGTCCAGCGGCGGCCGGGAATCCACCCAGCCGCAGGCCAACAGTGGCAGCACGGCCAGCCTGACGTCGCCGATTTCCGGGTAATGCAGCTTGCTGGCGCGAAACAACGTCCCCTTGCGCATGACCATCCGCACCAGCAGCGCCTGGGCAGGCTGTGGCAGCTGGGCGAAATCGGCGATGAACGCGCGCTCCTCGTCGTCCATCAGGTCGTCGTAGCGCTGGGCGATCCAGTCCAGCACCTGGCGAAAGTTCTCCAGGTAATAGAACGGGTTGTCGAGGGGCGAAAGGCTCACAGGAAAGGTCACACGGCGTGGTCGGGAAAGGCGTCAGAATACTGTTTATCCGTACAGATTCCAGCCCTTTCCTACGCGGCTTTACGCATCCACCGATCAACGGCAGGTCCGTCCGTCGTTAGAATCAGCGCCCTGCACTTGACCACCGCCTCCTCCAGGGAACTGCCATGACCTTGCTCACCCCACCGCGTATTTACCTCGCCGGCTTCGATGTGTTCCGTGCCGATGCCGTCGAGCACGGCCGCTACCTCAAAGCGCTGTGCACCGCCCACGGGCTGGAAGGCCTGTACCCCTTCGACAACGACGTCCCTGCTGCCGCCCAAGCCCACGCCACCGCAAAGCTGATCTGCGCCGCCAACATCGGCATGATCCGACGCTGCGACGCGGTGCTGGCCAATCTCAATCTGTTTCGCGGCTTTGAGCCGGACTCGGGCACCGCATTTGAAGTCGGGATGGCCGTGGCGCTGGGCAAGCCGGTGTGGGCCTATTTTGAATCAGCCGGTTCGTTGCGCGACGTCATCGCACACGATGAGCACTGTTTTGATCAATGGGGGTTTCAAGTCGAAGACTTCAGCCTGCCGCGCAACCTGATGCTGGCTTGCACATGGGCGGGGAGCAGTAGCAGTGTCGAGGTGGGGGTTGAGCGGTTGGCGGGGTATTTGTTGGGAGCCACCGGCGTTCGAACTTCATCGGGGGGCGTTTGATCGACACACAGAGGCTTTTGATTCTGGCCAGAGGCCGTGGGAGCTGACTTGTCTGCGATTAGGCTTTTGATCTGGCCGGAGGCCGTGGGAGCTGACTTGTCTGCGATTAGGCTTTTGATTCTGGCCAGAGGCCGTGGGAGCTGACTTGTCTGCGATCGGCTGCGCAGCAGGCGTGAAACCTGCAGAACACGTCCGTCCTGATTCACCGTATTTACAGCCTTTGCTCCTGCTACGCAGGAGATCGTCAGCAAGCTGGACTCCCACGCCTTCGGCAGAAGCAGATTGGCGTATGCCCCCTCTTGCACACTCAACCCAGCGAAGCGGAGCCAATGTCCAGCTTGTCGGCATCGCCGAATTCATCCAGGCGCAGGTCGCTGAGGTCCAGCTCGCCTTCGGGGTCGCTGTCTTCGTCGGCGTCGGAGTCGTTCAGCGGGGATTGATCACCACCAAAATGCTGGTCGTCTTCAAGATCGTCCTGCGCTCGCAGCGGCAGGTCATTGAGCCCGGTGGGCGTGTGGTGTTGTGCGTGCATCGGTTCGCTCTCCACTCGTCAAGGTTGGTTGACCCGCAGGCTAACGCACTCCGGGCGAAAAAAAGAAGCCCCCGCTTACGTCCAGCGGAAAAACTCGCCACTGCTGTCGCGCAGCATCTGCACCATGGCATGGGCGGCAGGCGACAGGTAACCCTCACGCCGGACGCTGACGCAAATGGTCCGGGTCATGGTGGTTTGCTTCAATGAGACCTCCCGCAGGTGCTGCATGTTTTTGCCGTATTCCAGGGTTTCCCGGGCGATGAAGCTCAGCAAGCGGGTCTGGGCGATCAACCGTGGCAGCAGCGAGATGGAGTTCGCCTCGACCTGCACCACCGGCAACGGCAGGTTGTGGGCCGCAAACGCTTCATCGACGAATTTACGCGACGACACGCTGACCGGCGGCAGCACCCAGCGATACTGGCATAAATCACTCATCTGGAACGGCCCGTCAAAGATGGGGTGGTTGCGGCTGGCAATTACCACCGCTTCATCAGTGAGGATCGGGTGACCGACAAACTCAACGTCGTCCAGCCACTGTGGGGAGATGATCATGTCCAGCTGCCCCGACCTCAGCTGGTTGCGCAGCATGTCGTCCTGGCCGATCACCAGCTTGAGCGTCAATTCCGGCGCGCGTTTAAGCAGCGCATTGGTCAGTTCCGGCAACAGGTATTCGGCCATGGTCGCGGCGCAGCCCAGGCGGATATTGCCCACTGCGCCGCTAGCGAAATCCCGGACTTCGCGCTGGGTCTGGGCAATGCTTTGCTGCAGCACCTTGCCCCGGGCCTGAAGCAGTTCGCCCACCGGGGTCAGCTTGATCCGGCGCCCGTCGCGCTGGAACAGCTTGGTGCCGAAGGACTCCTCCAGCCGCTGAATGCTCTTGGTCAACGCCGGCTGGCTGCGATTGAGTTTTTCGGCGGCTCGCCCCAGATGACCAAGCTCGGCGATGGTTTCAAAATAGGTGAGGTCGCGCAGGTCCATGTATCAACCAAAGTTATCAATTCATGAGAATTAGAAAATAGACTTGATCGATCGCACTGTCGATACTGTCGCCGGTGAAAAGGCCTTGTAGGCCCTTTCCGTAGGGAACAGCCCACAAGGGAACGCCCATGCTCTGGAGATCCTCGTTGTCACGCCCCGCCTCCTTTTCGCTCGACACCCTGCCCCCGCTGGTGCAGTGGCTGCTGCTCATCCTGCTGGCGGGCGCCGCCGGTCAAACCTTCAAATACTTCAACGTCCCCGCCGCGCTGTTTCTCGGTCCGATGCTGGTGGCGATCGGCTTTGGCATCAGCGGCGCATCGATCCGCATCAACAAACAGGTGTTTCGCCTGGGCCAGGGCGCCGTCGGCGTTCTAGTGGCCCACGCGATGACCATGGCCGTGCTCATGACGGCGCTGCAGTCCTGGCACGTGATGGTGTTCGCGACGGTGTTGACCGTGGCGCTGAGCGCATTGGTCGGGATCGCCCTGGCCCGTTGGGGCGGCATTCAGGGCAGCACCGCCGCCTGGGGCACATCGCCCGGCGCGGCGTCGGCGATGGTCGCAATGTCTGAAGACTACGGCGCCGACTCCCGTGTGGTGGCCACCATGCAGTACGTGCGGGTGGTGTGTGTGGTCATGATCGGCGCGCTGGTCAGTCGGGTGCTGGGCGTGGACGGCGGCGGCACCGAGGCGCACAGCAGCGCGGTGGTGGTGGAAGGCTTGAATCTGCTCAACCTGGGCCTGAGCCTGCTGGTGATTGTGGTGGGCGTGACCATCGGCTCGAAAATCCCGGCGGGCGCGTTGCTGGTGCCGCTGGTATTGGGTGGGGCCTTACAGCTGTGCGGCGTGCTGCAGATCGTCATGCCGCCCTGGTTGCTGGCGGTGGCCTATGGCGCCATCGGCAGCTACATCGGCCTGCGCTTTGACCGGGTGACCATCAACTACGTATGGCGGCGGCTGCCGGCGATGATCTTCGGTTCGCTGCTGTTGATCCTGCTCTGCGCGCTCTCGGCCTGGGTGATCGCGGAAATGATGGGCAAGGACTACCTGTCGGTCTACCTCGCCACCAGCCCCGGAGGCCTTGATGCCATGGCGATCATCGCCATCGACACCCATTCCGATGTCGGCTTCGTGCTGGCCATGCAGACCCTGCGCCTGTTCGGTGTAGTCGTAACCGGTGCATACATCGCCAAACAGGTGATTCGCGTGACCGAGCGGATGGCGTAACGGCCTGGAAGCCGTTTTTTCTGTAGGAGCCAACTCGTTGGCGAATCTGCCGACGTGCATTGCCGTGAGTACGTCTCGTGAACAAGTTCGCTACTACAGAGAGATGCATCAGCCGGATGCATTCATTGAATTTTCTCCCCCGCCCTTCCCTCCAACGCTTAACCCAAGCGCGAGGAGCCCGTCGTGAACAGCCTGAAAATCGCCACGTTCAACATCAATGGCATCCGCGCGCGGTTGCCGATTCTGCTGGAATGGCTGGAAAAGGAAGCGCCGGACGTGGTCTGTCTTCAGGAATTGAAGGCGGTGGACACGGCGTTTCCCGCGGCGGACATTCTCAAGGCCGGGTACGGGGCGATCTGGCACGGAGAGTCGTCGTGGAACGGCGTGGCGATTCTGGCCAAAGGCATGGAACCGCTGGAGATTCGCCGGGGCCTGCCAGGCTTTGAGAAGGACACCCACAGCCGTTACCTGGAAGCCGCCGTGCAAGGGGTGATCGTCGGTTGCCTGTACCTGCCCAATGGCAACCCGCAGCCGGGACCCAAGTTCGATTACAAACTGGAGTGGTTCGAGCACTTCATCGCCCACGCCGACAGCCTGTTCAACAGCACGCACCCGGTGGTCCTCGCGGGCGACTACAACGTCATCCCCACCGACGCCGACATCTACAACACCCGCTCCTGGCTCAAGGACGCGCTACTGCAACCGGAAAGCCGCGCCTGTTTCCAGCGCCTGCTGGATCAGGGCTGGACCGACGCCTTGCGGGCGAAATACCCGGACGAGCGGATTTATACGTTCTGGGACTACTTCCGCAAGCACTGGGAAACCAATTCGGGGCTGCGAATCGATCACTTGCTGATGAGCGCCGACGTTGCGCCACGCCTGGTTGACGCCGGTGTGGACCGTTGGGTGCGTGACCTGCCCCACGCCAGCGACCACGCGCCGACCTGGATCGAGCTGAAGGTGGATTGAGCCTGGACGGACCTGAGCAGGCGCAGCATCCGCGCTTTTCCAAGAGCTGACGAGCCCGTGCGAGGCAGCGATGCGGTACATCTGACACACCGCAATCGCAGCCTCGCACGGGCTCGTCAGCTCCTACAAAGATCTCGCTCCGGCAGTGGGATCGATTTAAATCTCTGCCCCAAACCCAAACAACACCGACGGCGCATCAATCAGCAATGAGCGCTGCGTCGCCGCCGAGCAGCCCAACGCCTGCAGTTGCTCGATCACGCTGCCAAACCCGATGCTGCTTTCATGCTGGGTATGAGGCCAGTCGCTGCCCCACACCAGGCGTTGCATGCCGAAGCTCTGTTCCAGCAGCGGCAAGGCTTCACGGGCAAACGCCTGGTTCTGGTGTTCGTTGCCTTCAAGCCGGTAGATGCCGGAGACTTTCATCCATACTTGCCCGCTGCAACCGGCCTCCAGCAGCCTGGCGAAACCCGGCTGATGGACACCCAGGCGCGCGTCCGGGCGGCCGAAGTGATCCACCACGATCTTGATCCCGAACGGCATCAACCCATGAATCAACGCCGGCAGGTCCTGCACCTGCCGATGCAGCTCCAGGTGCCAGTCCATCTCGGCCAGGTGCGCGAAAAAGCCGTGCCACGCCGGCTCGGAAAAGTCCGGCAGCGGCTTGCCCATCAGGTTCAGGCGTACACCCACCACACCGAGACGGTCCATCTCGTCCAGGCGTTCGCGGCTGATTTCGCGCTCCACCACCACGACGCCGCGCAGCTGCTTCGGCGCCTGGCGCAATGCCGCCAGCAGGTAGCTGTTGTCGGTGCCGAGAAAGCTGGGCTGCACCAGCACGCCATGGCTCAAACCGTGCTCGCGCAAGGTGTCCAGGTACATGGCCAGCGTGGCGTCGTAATCGGGTGTGTAGCGTCGTGCGGTGGTCAGATCCAGCTCCCTGCTGAACACGTGAGCATGTGCATCGATGCCGAGCATCGGCGTGGAGCAGGTATCAGGCATGGCACTCATCTATCGCAAAGCGCGCGGTGTGTGGCGTCAGGCCGATGACACACCGCACAGTTAAAAAATATCAGGCCCGGGCGGACTCGCCGCCGGGGTGACCTTGCGCGGCAGCGGACGTCGCTTCCAGGCTGCGGCCTCGGGTTTCCGGCAGGCACAGCGCGGCAATCACCGCCACGCCGTAGGCAATCCCGGCGTCGATGCCGATGGCCGAACCCAGGGACATGGACTCGCTCATGTGGCCCACCAGGAACGGAAACACCGAGGACAGCACGCGGCCGAAGTTGTAGCAAAAACCGACCCCTGCCCCGCGCACGTCCGCCGGGTACAGTTCGTTGAACAGCGCGCCGAGGCTGGCCGGAATGCCCGCCGCGAAGAAGCCCAGCGGGAATCCCAGGAACAGCATTTGCGTGTTGGTCAGCGGCAGGAACACGTAGCACTGCACGGTCACCACGCAGGCCAGGGCGAACACCACGATGTTCATGCGCCGGCCGATGCGGTCGATCAAAAAGCCGCTGGCCACGCAACCGCACCAGAAGGCAAAAATGATCACCGCGAGATAACCGCCGGAGTTGAGCACCGACAGGTTGCGTTCGGTCTTCAGGAAGGTCGGCAGCCAGGTCATGACCGCGTGGTAACCGCCGTGGGCGCCAAGGCCCAGCAGGCCGCCGAGCAGGGTCACGCGGATCAGCTCGGGGCGAAAAATACCGGCCAGGGATTTGTAGAAACTCTGGGGGATGGCGTTTTCTTTTTGCAGGCGCTGAAAGCTGTCCGGTTCCTCGACGTTGCGCCGCACCCAGATGATCAGGAACGACGGCAGCAAACCCACCAGGAACATCACGCGCCAGGCGATATCTGCCGGCACGAACGTATAAATCAGCGTGAACACGCCCACCGCCAGGCCCCAGCCCACGGCCCACGCGCTTTGCACGGTGCCCATGACCTTGCCGCGGTATTGCGGGTTGATGGTTTCGGCCATCAGCACCGCGCCCGCCGCCCACTCACCGCCGATGCCGAAGCCCTGCAGGGCCTTGACGATCAGCAGCTGATGGAAGCCGGTGACGAAGGCGGACAGGAAGGTGAACACCGAAAACCACAGGATCATCCACTGCAGCGTGCGCACCCGGCCGTAACGGTCCGACAGCGTGCCGCCGACCCAGCCACCGATGGCCGAGGTCACCAGCGTCACGCCACTGATCAGGCCGGCGTCGCCTTTACTGAGCGCAAACGCGGCAATCAGCGCCGGGATCGCCAGGCCGAACATTTGTACTTCCAGCGCGTCCAGCGACCAGCCGCCGAAGCAGGCCCAAAACGTCTTGCGCTCCCGAGGAGTGACCTGGCGATACCAACTGAACATGTTTTTTTGTCCTTGTGAGTGGGCGTGTGGCGGTTTTTGTGACGCTGCGCGTCCTTGTAGGAGCGCGCTTGCCCGCGATTGCGGTGGATCTGACGTCGATGTGTCGACCGACACGACGCAATCGCGGGCAAGCGCGCTCCTACAGGGTTTTGCTGCGGCTACCGGATATCAACGCTGTACCGAAAATGCTCGGCATGCCCGCGCGAGCGGCGCCATTCCAGCGGCTCGCCGGCGTAATTGCGCGCCAGACGTTCGATCACCACCACCGGGCTGTTGACCGGGACCTGCAGCAAGCGCGAATGCACTTCGCTGATGGCCTCGGCGGTCAGGCTTTCTTCGGCGTAGGCCACCACTTGCCCGCAGAACTGCTCGTAGATCGGGTACAGCAGCGGCCCTTCGCGGGACAGGTCGATCTCCAGCAGGGTCTGGAACTGCACCTGAGGCAACCAGATTTCTTCAGCGAGCACCGGTTGGGCGTCAAGTAAACGCAGGCGGATCAGACGAATTACCGGGGCCTCCAGTGGCAGGCCCAGGGCCTGGGCGACAGCGGACGGCGCGGTGACGGGCTCGATGGAGAGGATGCGGCTTTCCGGGACCTGGCGTTCGCCGGAGGCGGACTGGAAGCGGAAGAAGCGGAACAACGAGGACTGGAACTGCGGGCGCCGAATGAAGGTGCCGCGCCCCTGCTGACGTTCGAGGATGTTCTCGCTGACCAGCATGTCGATGGCTTTGCGCACGGTGCCGGTGGACAGGCAATACTCGCTGGACAGCGCCGCTTCGGTGGGAATCGCTTCACCCGGACGCCAGCGATTGTGGGCGATCTGCTCGGCCAGTTGATCACGCAGGCGTTGATAAAGCGGAAGACGGACGTCGCTGGAAAGTCGGTTCATGTCAGAGCTCATGCTGTTGTAATTATGTAGTCATCTATATGAATTTCCACTGAGTATTGTCTCGTTACAAACGCTCGTCAAGCCCGGCAGACCCACTGTAGGAGCGCGCTTGCCCGCGAATTGCGGTGTGTCAGTCTCCGCAGATAAATCTGAGACACCGCAATCGCGGGCAAGCGCGCTCCTACAACGGGATCACATAACCGCCGTCTTTCGCGCTGCCTTTGCCACCCCCGCAATATGCCCCACCACATACTCCGCATCCCGCGCCACGCCGGAAAACCGCCCCGAGCCCCAGGTGTAGAGCCACGGCAGCCCGAGGAAATAGAGCCCCGGCTGCGCTGTCACCCCACGCTGATGCCCCGGGTGGCCGCGGCCGTTGAACACCGGCGCTTCGACCCAGGTGAAGTCCGGCGTGAAGCCGATGCACCAGATGATGCTGGTGATGCCCTGCTCGGCCATATCCAGTTCGACGCGCTCCGCTTGTGGCGTCCATACCGGCTCATAACGCTCACCGGCCGGCGCGTCGAGGCCCTGCTCCTCGATGTACTTGTCGATGGAGCCGTTGATCCGGTTGTACACCGCATCGGCGCTGTCCAGGCTCGCGCTCAGGGTGTCGCTGAACTGCAGGACGCCGTCGCTCAAACCCTCCAGCCGTCCGAACAGTTCCATGCCCTGCGCGGCGAAGGCACGCAGGTCGATGTCGCGCCCGCCGTCACGGCCGGTGACGTAGTGGTTAGTGTTGTCGCGCACGCCTTCGCGCAGCGGGTGAGTGTCGACGCCGATGTCGTAGTAGCCCATTTCCGCGAGCCAGTCGACCACGTCCTTGCCGCGATAAAAGCGCGCGCAACGGGGTGCATCGCCCACCGCCAGAAACACCTTGCGCCCGGCCAGGTGCAGGTCTTCGGCGATCTGCGCGCCGGACTGCCCGGAACCCACCACCAGCACGTGGCCCTCGGGCAGTGCCTGGGGATTGCGGTATTGCTCGGAGTGAAGCTGGGTGATGCCCGCGGGCAGGCGTTCGGCCAAGCGCGGAATAATCGGCGTGTGGTAACCGCCCGAGGCGCAGATCACCTGATCGGCGGTGAACTCGCCCTGGGAGGTGTGCACCTCGAAGCCACCGGCCGCGCGGGGCACCACGCGCTTGACCGCCACCCCTTCGCGCACCGGGGCGTTGACCGCTTTGACGAAGCCTTCGAGGTAGGCATTGATTTGGTCTTTCTTCATGAAGCCGTGGGTGTCGGTGCCGCCGTGCTCATGGCTGTAGCGATAGCCCGGCAGCGCGCATTGCCAGTTCGGCGTGACCAGGCTGAAGGCGTCCCAGCGCTGGTCGCGCCAGGTGTGGGTCAGGCTGTGTTTTTCCAGCACCAGGTGCTCGATGCCCTGCTGCTTCAAGTGATAACTGGCCGACAAACCGGCCTGCCCGCCGCCGACGACGATCACGCGGTGGTGAGGGGGTTTGAGGCTGGTGAGGGGGCTGGGCATGGAGTTCTCCGGTGCAACTGATTGAATGGACCCTGTAGGAGCGCGCTTGCCCGCGATTGCGATTTGCCTGTCACGGTAATACCGCCTGACACACCGCAATCGCGGGCAAGCGCGCTCCTACAGGGGTGTGCGGCGATCAGCTCAAAACGAACTCCACCCCGCCCCAGTCACGCGGCCGGCGCCTTCGGTGCGCATGCTGACGACTTCCACCTCGCCGTCTTCCTGGTAATGGGCCTGGCCCTTGAGCGAACTCAGGGTGTCCATGGCCGAGCTGCAATAGAAACCCTTCACCTGCTTGACCCGCTCCGACGCGTTGTTCAGGCCGCCTTCGATGCGCTCCAGAAATTCGGCCAGCGGGTAGCTCGCGCCCTCCTGCAAGTGCTCGTAGATCACGGTGGACGGTGAATAGCCGGCGGCTTCTTTGCCGTTGGGCCAGCGGATCTTGAAATTGACGGCGGGCATGTCAGTGCTCCTTCTGTACAAATAAGGGGGAAAGGTCGAGATCGGGATAACTGAAACCGGTGAACGGCTGTTGGCGCAGGTCCCAGAAGGTTTCTTGCTGGGTGCCGGAAGAAACGCTCAGCGCGCCGCTGTCATTGACCTGACCGATGCGCTCGCAGCGCAGGCCCTCGAAGGCGAACGCGGCCTGCACGTTGGGCCAGTCGGCTTCGTCCAGGGTCATGAGAAAGCCGTAGCTGGGAAACACCTGCAGCCAGCGTGTGAGGTTGGCGTGCGCCGGGCATGGCAAGTGCGACAGGTCGATATCTGCGCCGCAGCCGGTGGTTTCCAGCAGCATCAACAGGCTGCCCAATACGCCGGCGTTGCTGATGTCTTTGGCAGCGCGCAACAGCTCGGCTTCGGCCAGGCGCGGCAGCACTTCGAGCTTGCTGCGCAGGCGTTCGCCCGGCACGCCTTCGAAGGCCTTCCAATAGGTGCTGTCGGCGTGCCAGTCGCCTTCGAGGTCCACGGCCATGGCGATCACCTGACCGGGGGCTACGTGCAGCGTCGACAGCAACTTGCTGGCAATGCCGGTGATCGCCACCGCCAGTGCCGTGGGATTGCCCGGCGCCAGGCTGGTATGCCCGCCCGCCAGCAACAGGCCGTAGGCGTCGCAGGCGGCGCGGATCCCGGCGAGGATTTCCTGGGCCGCCGCGTCGTCGTGGTGCCAATACGCGTTGACCACCGCCGTGGCCCGGCCGCCCATGGCGGTGATGTCACTGACGTTGGCCATCACCGCCGACCAGCCGGCGAACCAGGGCGCGTTGTTGACGAAGCCGGGCAACATGCTTTCGATGGCCAGCAGCTGAAAGTGCTCGCCGCAGGCAATGGCCGCCGTGTCATCGCCGGGCAAAGCGTAGAGCTGGGCGCGGGTCAGGCCGGTGTTCACGGTGCCGATGGCGCGGGCCGGTTGCTGAATCGCCTGCTTGGACAGCATCGCCGGGGTGCTGCGCAAGGTGTCCAGCAGTGCTTTCACATCCACGGCGTCAGTCATGGCGCACCACCTTCACGGCACGCAAGGCGACCTGACGCGGCATGAACGGGTAACGCGACAGGTCCGCCTGCATCAGGCAATGGGGCTGCCCGAGCAAGGTCATCTGTTCCAGGGTCTGCCAATGGAGGCCATGGAAATACACCTCGTTGGCCGACTGCACGGTGGCACGAAACGTCTCGCAACCCAGCTCCCTGGCCCGGGACACCGCCTCGTTGACCAGCGCCTTGCCGATCATGCTGTGCCGCCGATAACCCGGCGCCACACACAAGCGCCCGCCAAACCACACACCCGGTTCCGGCTGGTAAATCCGTACCGCGCCCACCACCTGATCGGCCATGCCGCAACTGCCCGCCAGCGCCACAATGGCGATGGCCTGAAAGTCGTGGCTGTCCTTGTCCTGGGCCAGCAGTTGTTGCTCATCGGAAAACACCGAACGGCGCAGAGCAAAATACGCCTGCTTCTCCCAGTGCTCGCTGGCCGGCTTGACCACCAGCTCGCCGGCGCGAAACGGTTCAAACGTGCTGTCGACTAGTGCAAAGGCCAGGCTGTGCATGATCCGTCTCCCCTGAAATGAATAGCCCTCTGTAGGAGTGAGCTTGCTCGCGAGAGGCCAGTACATCCGACCCATCTTTTGCGCGGCAACCATCGCATCGCGAGCAAGCTCACTCCTACAGAAAAGGGCCCTCGGCAAGCCATCCCATTTCGTCAGTCATGGGTTATTCATGATTCTTCAGCGCAGAACACGCGCCGCATTTGGCGCAGCCGGCGTTGATCTGGTCGGAATGCAGGCCGTGGCGGCGCAGGCTGGCGCCGATCTGCGGGTACAGGCGGGCCATCATTGCGCTGTCGGGTTTCGGGTGATTGGCCAGCGGCGTGCCGTCGATGGGCACGAACGGCACCACGAACGGGTACACGCCCATGGCGCTCAGGCGTTCGCTCATGTCGGTGATCGCGGTTTCGCTGTCGCCCAGACCGGCCAGGATGTAGGTGCTGACCTGACCGCGACCGAACACTTTCACCGCCGCCTCGAACGCTTCGAAATAGCGGCTCAGCGGCACTTCGGCCTTGCCCGGCATGATCCGCTGGCGCACGTCGTCGGTGACCGCTTCCAGGTGCATGCCCAACGACACCACGCCGCTGTCGGCCAGACGCTGAAACCAGCGGTCGTCGTCCGGTGGCTCGCATTGCGCCTGAATCGGCAGCGCGACGGCGGCTGTCACGGCAGCAGCGGACTCACACAGAATCGCCGCGCCACGGTCCGGGGTTTGCGGGGTGCCGGTGGTCATGACCATGTGTTTCACGCCGTCCAGTTCGACGGCGGCCTTGGCCACTTCCGCCAGTTGCTGCGGACGTTTGCGGGCGATGGTTTTGCCTGCCGCCAGGGACTGGCCGATGGCGCAGAACTGGCACGAGGTGCCGCGATCATTGAAGCGGATGCAGTGCTGCAACACCGTGGTGGCGAGCACGTCCTTGCTGTGCAGCGTGGCGATTTTCCAGTACGGAATGCCTTCGGCGGTGGTCAGGGCGTAGAAGTTCGGCACGCCGGGCATCTGCACCTGCCCTACTTGCAGGCCTTCGCGGAAGATCAGCGCCTGGCTGCCGTCGGCGCTGGGCTCGGCCAGGTACGGCGAGCTCTGCGAGGCCTGATTGAGGATCGGCACCATCATGGTCCGGCTGCCGAACGTCAGCGCCTTGTGGTCCGACGGGCCGGCGCCGCCCTTGCGCGACAGGCCGTTCTGCGCGGCGGGCCAACGCACGCCGTGGCATTGCAGTTCGGCGAGCAATTCATTGGTCTGCATGGGCAGGCTCCTCGGGGTTCAGGGCTGGAGCGCTCGGTACGGGCGCGCTCAGGTGCGGTGCGCGTTCATGCACGTGGGCCGTGGGCGTGCGGTCGATGAGCAGGCTGAGCAGTTCCGGGCGGCTGTAATGCCCCACCGAATCCATCATGCGTTTGCGTTTGTCGATGAGTTTCAGGTCCAGGTCGGCGATCACCCAGCCTTCGCCGCTGCGCAGGGGTTCGCCCAGCAGGCGGCCTTCCGGCGAGACGATGGCGGTGAAGCAACCACCGGAAATCGGCGCGATCTCGCAGCCGGTGTCGGCCATGATCTGCGCCTGTTGCCCCGCGTCGAGCCAGGCGGTGGCGTTGACCACGAAGCAGCCGGACTCCAGGGCGTGGTGGCGGATGGTGACTTCGATCTGCTCGGCGAAGATGTCGCCCACCAGGGAGCCGGGGAACATCGCCACATGGATCTGCTCGCCGTCAGCCATCAAGGCGTAGCGCGCCAGCGGGTTGTAATGCTCCCAGCAGGCCAGCGAACCGATGCGGCCGACGGCGCTGTCCACGGCGCGCAAACCGGAACCGTCGCCCTGCCCCCAGACCATGCGCTCGTGGTAGGTCGGGGTGATCTTGCGTCGGTGCTGAATCAGCGTGCCGTCGGCGTCGAACAGCAGTTGCGCGTTGTAGAGCGTGCCGCCGTCGCGCTCGTTGACGCCGATGGAGGCGACAATACCCGCTTCACGGCAGGCCTCGCCGATCTGCCGGGTGACGTCGGACGGCACGGTGACCGATTGCTCCAGCAGTTTCAGGTGTTCCTTGCCCATGGCGAACGGCGGCTGGACGAAGGAGAAATAGGGGTAGTACGGGACCACGGTTTCCGGAAACACCGCAAACTGCACGCCCTCGCGACCCAGTTCCAGCAAAGTGCGGCACAGCTTGGCGACAGTGGCTTGGCGGGAATACAGCACGGGGCTGAACTGAACGGCGGCGGCGCGGATGGTGGGCATGGGTGGGTCCTTGTTGCTGCTGACGCAAGCTCTGTAGGAGCCAACTTGTTGGCGAAGCGGCTTGCGCGGTGTGTCAGGCATGACGCCTCGCGAACAAGTTCGCTCCTACAGAAATCGGCGGCTGATCAAGAATCTCGCGACTTACGCCGTCCAGGTATCAATAATCATCGCGCCTTCGCGGCGCATCAGCAGGCGCAGGTCCATGACGTCCAGCGGGTTGATCGGGCGGATTCCTTCGATCAGGGCTTTTTCGGTCTGGCCGTACAGCGCCTGCAGGGCGAAGCGGCAGGCATAGACTTCACCGCCTTCGGCCATGAACGCCTTGATCTGGTTGTTCACCGCCAGGTGACCGGGGAACGCTTCGGCGCCCAGGGTCGGGAAGCCGCGCTGCACACCCAGTTGCACGCCCGGCCCGTAGAGCAGGATTTTGGTTTCAAAGCCTTTGCGCAGCAGACGCTTGGCCTGCAGCATGTTGACCAGGCCGATGGAGCCTTCAAACGCGATGGTGTGAAAGGTGATCAGGGCCTTCTCACCGGGTTCGGCTTTAACGTCTTCGAAAACCTTTTCTTCGTAATTGACCAGAAAGTCGCCGTCCTGGTAGTGCGGGGTTTCTACGATAGGCATGTCTTGGCTCCGTTGGCGTGAGGTGTGCGGTGTCCGGGTCGATCACCGGTACACAGGCTCTAGAGCGAACGGCGTGCCAAAAATAAAAAACATTTCACACGCGTGCTCAAGCTATTGATTTCACTCATTTAAAGCGGCTGATCCGCTTTTATCTCGCCAATCTGCGCCTATCGCGATGTCACGCATTCCCGTAGTAATACGAATATTCGTAGCGCCAAATCACGAGATTTCGTAATCATGAGTGAACCCGACTCTCTCATCGGCTGGGCAGACCTGGCCTATTCGTCGCGGCACATGGTGTTCGAGCATTGCGCCGAAGCCATCACCCTCCTTGACCCGTTCGCCGACCGCTTTGGCGACCTGAACATCGCCGCCTGCAAACTGTTGGGCTATCCGCGCCAGGAACTGCTGGAACTGCCGGTGAGCAAGCTGTTCGGCCACCAACTGGCGGAGCTGATCGTGTTCACCCAGGCGGTCATGGACAAAGGCCGTGGCTGGACCGACGACCTGAGCTGCAACTGCAAAAGCGGCGAGCGCATCGAACTGGACATCTCCGCCACGGTGCTGCAAATCAAGGGCAGCCCGCAGCTGATCCTGGTGTTGCGCGAAGCCAGCGCGCAGAAATACCAGCAGGATCAGGCCCACACCGAGCGCACCATGCGTGGCGGGCTGATCGAATGGCGCAACATCCTCAACCTGTTTCAGGAGTCTGAGCGCGATAACCAGTTGCTGCTCAGTTCGGTGGGCGACGGCATTTACGCCATCGACCCCGACGGCCTGGCGACCTTCGTCAACCCGGCCGGCGCGCGGATGCTCGGCTGGGAAGCCAAAGAGATGCTGGGCAAGAACATTCACCGCATTCACCACCATAGCCATGCCGACGGCAGCCACTACCCGGTAGAGGATTGCCCGATCTACAAGGCGGTGCACGACGGCGTGGTGCATGAGGGGCGGCAAGAGGTGTTCTGGCGCCACGACGGCACCTGCTTTCCCGTGGAATTCACCAGCACCCCAGTGATTTCCGATGGCCGCATCGCCGGCGCGGTGGTGGTGTTTCGCGACATCACCGAGCGCCGGACCACCGAGAATCAGCTGCACAACGCCCTGGAAGAATTGAAAGTCCTGAAGCAGCGGCTGGAAGACCAGAACGCCTATTTGCAGGAAGAGATTCACATCGAGCACAACTTCCGCGAGATCGTCGGCCAGAGCGCGCCGATCCTGAAAATCATCAAGCAGATCGACGTGGTCGCCCCCACCGACGCCAGCGTGTTGATCAATGGCGAGTCCGGCACCGGCAAGGAACTGATCGCCCGCGCCATCCACCAAGCCAGCCGCCGCAGCGCGCACCCGCTGATCCGGGTCAACTGTGCGGCGATTCCTACCGAGCTGTTCGAGAGCGAATTCTTCGGCCACATTCGCGGCGCGTTCACCGGCGCCATCCGCGACCGGGTCGGCCGTTTCGAGCTGGCGGATGGCGGCACGCTGTTTCTCGACGAGATCGGCGAAATCCCCCTGGAGCTGCAAAGCAAACTGCTGCGGGTGTTGCAGGAGGGGCAGTTCGAGCGGGTCGGTGAAGAACGCACGCGCAAGGTGGACGTGCGCATCATCGCCGCCACCAACCGGGACTTGCGGCAGGAGGTCGGGGCCCGGCACTTTCGCGAGGACCTGTATTTTCGCCTCAACGTGTTTCCGATCCATTCCCCGGCCCTGCGCGAACGCCCGCTGGACATCGCGCCGCTGGCGGCGCACTTTCTCAAGCAGACCGGCAAACGCCTCAACATGCCGGCGCGACGGTTGCGCAACAGTGACATCGAACGGCTGCAGGCGTATTCATGGCCGGGCAACATTCGCGAGCTGCAAAACGTCATCGAGCGGGCGTTGATCACCTCCACCGGCGCCGACCTGAACCTGGACCTGCCGGAGGAATCGAAAAACGCTGCTGCCCCGGTCGCTCAACCGCTGGCCGTCGACGGGTTCCTCACCGAAACCCAGATGCGCGACCTGGAACGCAACAACATGCACGCCGCCCTCAAAGCCGCCAACGGCAAGCTGTTCGGCAAAGGCGGCGCGGCCGAGCTGCTGGGCGTCAAACCCACGACCCTCGCCTCGCGTTTGAAGCGGCTGGATATTGAGGTGGATTGAAAAACGTATTACTCACACCATACGCACGCGCTGTAGGAGCGCGCTTGCCCGCGATACGGTATGTCAGCAACCTGCAACGGGACAGGCCTATCGCAATCGCGGGCAAGCGCGCTCCTACACAAATGAACCTGCGAACAATCGAGAACCCCCATGACCACCCAGACTCGCGCGCCGACCATGACCAAAGGCCTGGCCATATTGTTCGCCTTTTGCTGCGGCGCCATCGTGGCCAACATCTATTACGCCCAACCCATCATCGGGCTGATCGCGCCGGACATCGGCCTGACCAGCACCATGGCCAGTTTCATCGTCTCGCTGACCCAGATCGGCTACGCGCTGGGGTTGTTTTTCCTGGTGCCCCTGGGCGATCTGCTGGAGAACCGCAAGCTGATGATCGTCACCACCGGCGTGGCGATCGTCAGCCTGTTGGGCGCCGCATTTGCCCAGCAACCCAACGTGTTTTTGATCGTCTCGCTGCTGGTGGGCTTCAGTTCGGTGTCGGTGCAGATTCTGGTGCCGCTGGCGGCCAATCTGGCGCCGGAGGAAACACGCGGGCGGGTGGTTGGCGGGATCATGGGCGGCTTGCTGCTGGGGATTCTGCTGGCGCGACCGGTGTCCAGCCTGATCGCTGACCACTTCGGCTGGCGCGCGGTGTTCGGCTCGGCGGCGGCGTTGATGGCGCTGATCAGCATCGTGCTGGCGACCACCATGCCCAAGCGTCAGCCCGATCACAGCGCGTCATACGGTCAGCTGATTTTCTCGCTCTGGACCTTGCTCCGCACCCAGCCAGTGTTGCGCCAGCGGGCGTTTTACCAGGCGTGCATGTTCGCCACCTTCAGCCTGTTCTGGACCGCCGTGCCGTTGGAACTGGCGGGCCATTACGGCCTGTCCCAGAGCCAGATCGCGATCTTCGCGCTGGTGGGTGCCATCGGCGCGATAGCCGCGCCCATCAGTGGCCGTCTCGCCGATGCCGGACACACCCGGGTCGCCAGCCTCTGCGCGCTGCTGTTTGCGGCCTTGAGTTTTCTGCCGAGTCTGATCCACCCGGCCTTCGCGGTCATCGGCCTGGCGATCACGGGGGTGCTGCTGGATTTCTGCGTGCAGATGAACATGGTCCTCGGCCAGCGCGCCGTCTACGCCCTGGACGCCAAAAGCCGCAGCCGCCTGAATGCGCTGTACATGACCAGCATCTTCATCGGCGGCGCCATCGGCTCGGCGATTGCCAGCGGGCTTTACCACCACGGCGGCTGGCTGTGGATCGTCATCGCCGGCAGTGCGTTCCCACTGGTAGCGCTGGTGGCGTTTCTGAACAACTCGCGCGGATGAAGCTGCGGGATGATTGATCGTTCCCACGCTCTGCGTGGGAATGCCGCTCCGGACGCTCCGCGTCCGCTTCGGTGTGACGCGGAGCGTCACGGGATGCATGCCCACGCGGAGCGTGGGCATGATCATCACTTAGGCTTAGGGCCGCTGCGCAGCCCATCGTCGGCAAGCCGGACTCCCACGCCCTCCGGGCAGAAGCTGAACGGTGGAACGCCATC
>NZ_JBEGED010000021.1:58386-86402 GCF_040202885.1 Xanthomonas sp. WHRI 1810A | reverse complement strand
GTTCTTTCATGGCGCCTCCAATATGGGCGATAGGATATCGCCCTTAAGAGGTGTCCGGAATCATTAGGCCAGTTCAAGCTCCCTCCCACACGGAGCAGATTGGAACTAATAAAAAGGGGGAGCAGTTATCTGCTCCCCCTTTTCGTTTGTTACCGCCTGATCAATGCACGAACAGCGCAATCAGGATGATGATCGGGATCGGGATACCGAGGAACAGCAACATTAATGAGCGCATTTTTGTTTTCTCCTGACTTAGCGAAGGGTCGATGTAGTGGTGGTATAGGCGGAACGCGTTTCCAGGTAGGTCACGGCGTCACGACGACGGCCACCCCAGATGGCTGCGAGGCTGGCGATGAAAGCACCGATCAGCAGGGCAACGAAGGTCCACAGTGCAGTCATGGCGGCGGCAGATGCAGCGGCATCGGCAGCTTGCTTGGCTTTCAGCTTGGCATCTTCAACCGCTTGACGAGCCTGGCCATACACTTGGTCAACACGCGCCTGGGCTTCCGCCTGGCTGAGGTTGGTGCGCTGGGAAACCAGCTGCGCCAGGTAAGTACGATCTTCGGCATTCAACTGACCATCGTTGGCCAGGGTCTTGGTGAAGATACGGACCACCACGCCGCGCGCAGCGTCGTCATTGACGGCAACCTGGCGATTGTCACGGAACAGGCTGTCAACGAAGTAACCATACTGGTCGCCGCTGGTGTTGCTGGCGGCAGAACCGGCTGCCTGCGTTGCAGCGCTGGCTGCACCCGATACCATGCTTGCACCGGCCTTGACGCCGCCGCCGACCAGACTGCCCACGGAACCGACAATCAGTACTGCGGCGACCAGCGTGGCCACTGCCCAGGACAGGAAGCCGTGAGCGGTGTCGCGGAAGTACACTTCGTCACCGTGCATGTTGGCCCACTTCACACGAAGTCGGCCGGCCAGGTAACCGCCCATGCCAGACGCAAGAATCTGCGTCACAGCCAGCCAGATGACCGCTGAAATGCCCAGGCCCTTTGCGCTTGCACCTTCGTTGGCCCACGGCGACATCGCCGAGAAGCCAAGGCCGGTGCCCAGCAATATCAGGATCATTGAGAGTGCCGCAGCGCCGGCGGCCCCTGCGAAAATGGCGCCCCAGGAAACACCCGAGACATTGTTGGATTGCTCATGTACAGCGGCAGGATAAGTATCAGGGGTAGGATTCATTGTTGTGCTGCTCCGTGCGAATAATGTTGTTACATCTTTCCAATGGTCATGGTGCGAAGGTTGTGCCATACGGCCGAATAAAAAAATAGCGTTATATATCAACACGTTGACAGGTCTTGCAGCTTTGCGATTCATGCATTTTGCATGACCGACAGATTTTCGACAGGCGTTCTGCCCGGTGCAATAAAAACCAATCGCATCAAGGAGTTGCGCGTTTTTTTTACCAACCTTGTTAAAGCGTAGATAAAGCTTTAACGGCGAGGGAATGCCAGAAGCTACCGCCGTTCACCGGGCTGTCACACCGTTATGAAACGAATGCGACAAACGGGCTCTCTAACTCAGCGTTTGGCCTATAGTTCGCTTTCCAAAACCTGTCTTAGAGAGGTTAACCGTCCATGTTTCTGCACCGCCCCCTGGAAGAAAAAGATATCCCGTTCATCTGCGCCATGCCGCAGTCTGTTGATGAACTCTTTTATATGTTCCCCAAGGCGGTCTTCCCGCTCACGCCTGCGCAGCTCACCGACTCCATCGAGCATCGTTCGGACAACACCGTGATAGAACTCCACGGTGAGGTGGTCGGCTTTGCCAATTTTTCTCGTTTTGATTTTCGCGGGCGCTGCTCGATGGGCAACGTGATTATTGCGCCACATGCGCGCTCCAAAGGCGTCGGTCGCTACATGATCGGTTGCATGAAGGAACTGGCGTTTAATAAACACGAGGCCACTGAGCTCACGGCGTCGTGCTTCAATCACAATGTGCCGGGGTTGCTGTTTTATCCAAGGCTTGGATTCAAACCGTTTTCCATTGAGGAGCGGCTCGATAAAAAGGGCGCCCGTGTGGCATTGATTCATTTGCGCCTGCCCAAGGACTGACCGTGGGCCCAAGTTTCGTCGGCGACCTATGTTTGCCGACGAGTGGCCTGGGTATTTGTTGGGCATTTATTGCCCTCAAATATATTCATAATCATATAAATCGTCACTCACGCGCTGTTTTCCAACTCAATCGGGTTGAGTGAATCGATTTTTCTCCTTCGTTTTTAGTGGCGCTCACTGTTGTGGGGCAGCGCCCAGGGCACGTTGCTTCAAGATGGAGCGGGGCGTATAACTTATTGCATCCCCCATTATGCGCAACGAACTGTGCATGGGTAAGCGAGGACCTCTCGACGCCACGAAAAGAAACAGCGGCACCCCTGTCCGGCGTTGGCAGCGTGCCTGGAGGAAGACTCAATGATTGCTTGCAGGCTTTCCGATCTGGAGTTACGGAGCATAATTGAAAGTGCGTTTTTGCCTTTGCGTTGTAACTGTACGGTTTCAGCAGCCAAAACAATGTCGGTTGAAATAGTGGACCCAACCACCGAGCACGTTGAACTGTTCGTTTCCGGCATCGTTCTGGACAAGCTCGACACCAGCCGTGCGATTTGCACGCTGATCACCGGGCTACGCGCTGAACTGGAGCATCATCAACACCCCCACGCATTGGCAGGCTAGTAAAACGTATCTGCGTTATTACCGCTGCACTCACATTTGCGCCCGTCGCTCTTAATGATCGATGGGCGTCGTCGTTTCTGGTGGTTGTGATTGATGAAAGTAAAGAAGGGAACTTATTCTGGAATCTAAACCATCACTGTTTGTCGCCAAGTCATTTAAAAGGCGGGCGCTACTTGTCGGTGTAATCTTTGCACGCTGCGACGACTCCACGGTTTGAACTAAATACACAACCGGTCCCATTGAAATTTGCAGTGGTGGTATTGACCCTGTCGCGGAGATCAAGCAAGGTTCGTCGTCCCTGAGATTGTCCGTCGGGACTCCATTGGAAAGAGGGCAGTATGGCTGACGATCAACAACCGGTATTCCACACAAGCTTTGAGTTCGTGCGCACCCGACCTGGCCGGCGCAAGGTACTGGCAATGCTGGGTATATTGGCTCTGTTGGTCATCGCATGCGCCGCCGCAATCGGGCTCATGCTGGAACGCCTGGAAGCCCGCGACGTCAACTTCCACCCCCCGATGACACCGGCAGAGCGGCAGTTGCTGATGCCGGCAGAACCCACGCTCGACGTCACGCCCAGCGTGGGCGGTTTGCGGTACGGTCATCAGGTCGGCGGCAATGCCAGCGATACGCCGGACGACGAAACCGGTGTCATCGAAGGTGTTGTTGGCAATCATCTGGTGCTGCGCAAGGGTGGCGACTGGAAAGAAGTCAACGGCCACGCCCAGGACCTTAGTCACGCGCATTGACCTGATCGGGTTATCCCGACTGTTCCCCCTTCACATCGGATCAAACATCCGGCCGAATGCTTTTCAGTTCAGTGAAATGACCGCGGATGTTCGTTTTCGAACAGCAGCTTGAATTGCTTCTCCTGCTCGGTATTGACCGCGTAGTGCTCAAGAATAGGGCCTGCTTCAATGCGACCGTCCAGCGCAACACGGATGATGGCCGACTTCGAAAGATAGTCCGGTACTTCGCCGATAATCGTCAGCTCCCGCAAACTGTGCCCATCCTGCTGGACCGTTGCGAGGCGTACCCGGCAGGTCGCTTGCATGGGGATAGGCCCAAACAGCGTGTCTCGGGAATAGTCGATTTCAGCAATACTGGATCCAGTCATCTTTTGCGCATTCATGACAACAGCCTCTATATCCATTTAAAAGGTAACGCCTACCTGATAATGGAGGCGTAACCGCGTGAAATAGTTCGCGTTATCCCGCAAATGGATAGACCACTCATCGAATGTGCGAGTCGGACGCGGGGTGCGTGACGCTTGGACCCGGGCGCCCGGACGATTTGGTGATTTTATAAATATATGGACGAGAATCCAGCGGTTTTTTCCCGGCGCCAATAATAAATTAGCTAATTAATTCATTGGCTTATAGGGTTTGATACGACCTTGCAGAGTTTTATCAGAAAATTGACACCTTGCTGGTAATTTGAAATTATCTGCCCACGTTCTGCGCTGTAATAAACACGAGACGCCTCGGGCGGTCCGGTTTAAAAAAGCTCGATCCAGAGGCGCTCGTCGAAGTGGCGGTAGCATCCCCATTTTCTGACCACGCCTGCTGTCAACGCAGGTGCATGCGATCAGCGCAGTCCTCTCCCTCCCTCATTCGATCTTCGTCTTCTGTCACGCCCGGCGTTACCCGGATTGCGTGCTGCCTGTGGACGATACGAATACCTGTCTGTTTTCAAAGTTTCGCCACATGCATTCATCGGCATGGGGCGACGGTAGTTATGCCTGCGGTTTTTCAGGGCGGGCAGAAAGTGTGTTGTTTCTTCGACCTTTTAGTTGATTAAAAGGCCATCCAGCGATGGCTGTTTCTCTGCCGCCCCTCATCACCCAAGGCACAACTTGGGCCGCGCTAACGCCTCGATAGTTTGGAGTAAGTGATTATGTACGGAGATCATTTGGAAACCGTTTGCGGTTGTGTCGTCGCAGGTGCCGGACCTGCGGGAATGGGCATGCTCTTTAACGCGTTGAAAAGCGGCGTGATGCCGGAGCTGGCCAGGGAAGGCCTGATCATTGTCGATGCGAGCGCCAATCCCGGTACCGGCCGGCTGGGCGAATACAACATCACGGCCAACTCGGTGGGGGACGTTTTCCTAGATTGTCTGCGCGACCCGGCCCTGCGGGACGTTTTCGAACCCCTGGAGCGTTCTCCGGCGTACTGGCGCATTCGTCGTCAGGCACAGAGCGCCCCGCTGTTATCGGACGTCGCGGAGTTGCTCGCCGAGGCGTCGAAGCTGGTGCTGGATTTCATCGTTGACCGCTATGGCGTGAAGCTCTGGCGCAGCACCGCCATCACCGAAGTGGTCCATGACGGCGACGAATATCAGGTGTGGGTCGAGTCCGAGGGACGCAGCCGGCGGATTCGCTGCCGTTCCGTGATCCTCAATCTGGGCGGGCGTCAGAATCCGCAGCATCTGATCAACAGCCTCGCCGATCAGGGCCTGGCCGTGTCGCCCACGGCGCAGATTCAAAGCGCCGACGCATTGCTGCGCATGAACGCGGTGCAGTTGCGCGACTATTTCGCACCGACCCTGGCGCGCAACGGCCGGATCACCGTGGTCGGCGGCTCGCACAGCGCGTTTTCCATGCTGGAAAACCTGGCGGACGCGCTGGAGTTTGCCGGGCTCAAGGAAGTCACACTGGTGCACCGTTCGCCCATCCGGCTGTTCTACGAGAGCGCCGACGCGGCGATGCAGGCCGGGTACGGCTTCGATCCGCAACGGGACGTTTGCCCGATTTCAGGACGGGTCAACCGTTCCGGCGGCTTGCGCTACCGTGCGCTGGACATCGGCCGTGAGGCGCTGTCATGCGGGCGCATCGGCAAGACCGGCGTGCGGGTGCAGCTGCTGCAGACGGCGAACGGCCCGAGTGGTCATTTCGACAGTGCGAAGCAGGCCCTGGCCGAGTCGGATGTGGTGGTGCAATGCACCGGCTACCAGCCGCGGCTGCCCGCACTGAACTACGCCAGCGGGGGGGCCATCGGCTTGCTCGAAGTCAAAGGCGGCCTGGATTCGGACGCCTCCGGCTGCCCCCTGGACAGCACCGGCCAGCGTTTGCACGGGCTGCATCTGTTCGGCCTTGGCGCCGGCCTGGGCGTGGACCCGCGCCTGGGCAGCGAGGCCTCGTTTGACGGCCGCATTTACGGCGTCTGGCAGTTTCACCACGACGCCAGCGGCACGGTGATCGACGCCGTGCTCGCGCGTCTGCAGGAGGCGGTGCTCGAACCGGTCAGCCTGAGCCACAAAACCTCACCCAACCGGGAAGTCGCGCGCTTGCCGTTTCTGTGGCCGACGCTGGTCAACGCGCATTCCTGAACGGTCTATGATGGTTGCGTTGACGGCAGTTCGATTGACTAAAAAGGGATCGACAGCACATGCGCATATTGATCGTGGGAGCGGGGGCGATCGGCGGCTATTTTGGCGGCCGATTGCTGGAAGCGGGTCGTGACGTGACCTTCCTGGTGAGGACCGGGCGGGCCGAAGCGCTGGATCGTGATGGCCTGGTGGTGCGCAGTCCCCTGGGCAACATCGAGTACCCGTCACCGCCCTACGTGCTGACCCAACGGCTGGATCTGCCCTATGACTTGATCCTGCTCAGTTGCAAGGCGTACGACCTGGAAGCGGCCATGGAGACGTTCGCGGTGGCGGTAGGCCCGGACACACTGATCCTGCCGCTGCTCAACGGCATGGCGCACCTTGAGCGTCTGGCCGAGCGCTTCAAACCCGGCAATGTGCTCGGCGGACAGTGCCTGATCTCGCTGGACCGCGACACGTCAGGGGCGATCCTGCATTTGAACGACACCAACCAGCTGTCCTTCGGCGAGCTCAGTGGCGCGCTGACACCGCGCATCCTGCGGGTCGCCGAAGCGTTGGCCGATGCCGGCTTTGCCGCCAACCTCAGTCAGCAGATCGTGCAGGAAATGTGGGAGAAATGGTGCTTCATTGCCACCGCTGCTGGCGCCACCTGTGCGATGCGCGGTGCGATTGGCGACGTGCTGGCGGCAGGGGGCGATCCCTTGGTGCTGAAGTTGCTGTCGGAATGCGCCAGCGTCGCCGAACGGGAGGGCTACCCGTTACGCAGCGACGTGCGCCTGCGTCACCAGAAAATGCTGACCACCGCTGGTTCGAAGATGACCGCGTCGATGCTCCGCGACATCGAGCGAGGCGCGCCTATCGAGGTCGAACACGTGATCGGCGATATGATCGCCCGGCGCGCCGCCAGCGGTGGGGAAAGACCGTTGCTGTCGGTGCTGGACTTCGTCTACCTGCACCTCAACGCCTACGAAGCACGGCGGCTGCGCGAGCAATCGCCAGGGTGAGATGAAAGACTCTGTTGGAGCGTTCACTCCTTATTTCAGGGAATGTGACGGCCATTGTTGGAGCGAGGCTTGCCCGCGAAGGCTGAGTGTCAGGCGCTGAAGATATACCGCCTGTACCGGCCTCTTCGCGGGCAAGCCTCGCTCCAACGGTCCCTGACTGATCGTTCCCACGCTCTGCGTGGGAACGGCGTTTTGGACGCTCCGCGTCCCGGTGACGCGGAGCGTCACGGCAGGCATTCCCACTCAGAGCGTGGGAACGATCTATGGCTTATTTAGCCGCCGACAATTCCATGATCATCCGAGTCAGCAGGTAGATCCGGGGCGAGACGCTTTCGACTTCGGCGTATTCCTCGGGGGTGTGGATGCCGCCGCCGACGATGCCGAACCCGTCCAGCGTGGGCACGCCGACCGCCGCCGCCAGGCTGGCATCCGCCGCGCCGCCGCTGCCTTCGATGGTCAGCTTGCGACCCAGTTCGCCGTAGATGCCTTGGGCCATGTCCACCAGTTTGTCTGACTCGGCCGTCTGCGGCATCGGCGGCAGGCCACGGATCAATTGCGTGGTGACTTCGGTCTCCGGGATCGATTTGTCGGCCGACACCCGCACCAGGTCTTTTTCAATCCGGTCGAATTCCTCCGGCACCGCCACCCGTACGTCAGCCTTGGCGACGGCCATGTCCGGGATCACGTTGATCCGGTCGCCGGCGTTGATCACCGTAAAGTTGATGGTCGTCTTCTTCTCGGCGTCGCCCAGTTTGCCCAGTTGCAGGATTTGATGGGCGGCTTCCATGGCGGCGTTGCGTCCCAGCTCCGGTGCGACGCCGGCGTGGGAGGCCTTGCCCTTGACGGTGACCACCGCCGTGCCGCTGCCTTTGCGCCAGACCACCAGGCCGTCGGCGGGGCGCCCCGGTTCCAGGTTCAGCGTCACGTCGTGGGCCTTGGCGACTTTCTGGATCAGCGCCGTGGCAGCGTCCGAGCCGGTTTCTTCGCTGGCATCCAGCAGGAAGGTGATCTGCGCGTAGTCCTTGAAGTTCAGGTTCTTGAGGATTTTCAGCGCGTAGATCCCGGCAACGATGCCGCCCTTGTCGTCCATGACCCCTGGCCCGTAGGCGCGTCCGTCCTTGATGGTGAACGGGTGCGCGGCAGCTGTGCCTTCCTTGAACACGGTGTCCATGTGCGCCATCAACAGGATTTTCGCCTTGCCGGTGCCCTTGAGCGTGGCCACCACGTGGCTGCTTTTGTCCGGCGCGGTGTTGGGGAAGGTCTCAATGGTGAAGCCGAGTTTCTTTAACTCATCGACCGTGATGTCACGCACCTGGGTCAAGCCCGGCTCGTAGCCGGAACCCGAGTCGATGTTCACCAGTCGCTCCAGCAGTTTCAGGGCCTCGGCCTTGTATTGCTCGGCATCCGCCTGGACTTGCGGATGAGGCGCTGCAACGGCGGACGCCGCCATGCCCAGGGTCAGGCCCAGGGCCAGGGTGGTCGCGAGGATGGAGCGGGAGAATGGCAGGATCATACGGCGTTCCCTGATGTTGTTATTGAGGAGGTGGTCGCCACACCCTAGCGGCTCCCGACGCATTTCGCACGTGCAACGCGCATCCCCCGGCCCACGGAGGCTTTAGCCTGATGGGGCCCCATTGGGCAACTATCACCGAACCTTCCGGGTGAGCTACCCTCATAGAATTACGTTCACTCGCAGCCAGAAGAGAGGTGCCTCATGCCAGTCAAGCACGATCTATACGCGGATTTGAGTATCAGTAAGGAAGAACTTGCCCAGCGCCGCGGCGGCGATCCGAAGTTAAACCACCTGGTGACTCAGTACGACGAAATCGATGCCGACGTGGTGAAGGCCGAGTCCGGATCGGCCGGGGATGTATCCGATGATCAACTGAAGAAACTCAAGGAAAAACGCCTGCTGGCCAAGGACAAGATCGTCCAGCAACTGAGCCAATAAGGCTAAACAGCATTCGCGGGACAGAAAAAGCGGCAGGTCATGGACCTGCCGCTTTTTTTTGCGTTGCTGTTTTGCGTGGACGCGGCCTAGACCGCCGGGTTCGGCCCTGTTGGCCGTTCTGGCTCATCCTCGGGCTTGACGGTCTTGGGCTGCGATACGCTGGATTTCACGTCATCGACAAAACCTTTGCCCGCTTCGGTGGCCTTGGCATAACCGTCGCTGGCCATGGTTTTGGCCTTGTCGGTGAGGCGATCACTGGCCCGGCCCATGACCTGATTTTCCTTGGCCGTGGCGGGCAGGGCAGCACCGATCGCTGCGCCCAGTGCGATGCCGATGGCGGCGAGGGCCAACGGTTGCTCCTTGAGCATGTAACCCAGGCTCGACTGCAGGTTTTGACCCTGGCGGCGAAGGGCATCGCTGGCGTCGTGGGCCGTGGCATTGAGGCGCTGGCTGGCGGCGGACACCTTGTCACCGACGCCGTGGCCCATGTCGCTGGCGCTGTCGGAATAGTCGTGGGCCTTGTCGCTCAGGTGACTGGCCTTATCCTTCATCCGATTGGCCGTTTCCTGCACCCGGGCCTTGGCGTTGCCGAAGGTGTCGGTGACGCTCTCGGCCATGTGGCTGACGCTGTCGCCCAGGCCGCTGAACATCGAGGGACCGGTGCTGGTGGAGGGTTGGCGGTTCTGGCCCATCATCAGCCAGAGCAGGCCCACACCGGTCAGCACGGTGGGCACGGGGTTGGCCCTAACCGTGGTGCCCAGATTGCCGAAAAACTCACCGCCATTTCGCCGGCCGTAAGCCAGGGCTTCGTCGATCAACTGGCCGGGCGACAGCTTGCTTTCCAGAGCGTCGACCAGGTTGCCGATATTGGCGCGGCGGGCGTCGATTTCACGCTCCAGGGTTTCCGGGGATTTTTCCGATTCAGCCTCCAGGTCAGGCCTGTTGGGGCGGTCGAAGGATTCTTCGGTGGCGAAGCTGCTGTCGATGCTCATGAGACTTTCCTCTGAATGGCTTCCTTGTCTTTGTTCAAGGAATTGACCGTGCGCTCAGGCGTAAGGTGCGAGGCGTCAAATTGCTTTTTGCCTGACTGGACCATGATGAAGCCCACGACCATGGCGACCACGCCGACAATCAACGCCGCCAGCCACGGGACCATGATCATCGCCAGGGCATACACCCCCGCCAGTAAAAGAATCACCAACCCGGCGAGCATCACCACGGCGCCGCCTGCAACTGCGGCGACCCCGGCTTTGGTGGTGGTGATCGATTCCTTGATCTCGGCTTTGGCCAGGGCCAGTTCCTTGGTGACCAGCGCAGGCACTTCGTGGGCCAGTTGACGGATCAGACCCAGCACCGAGGTATCGCCATCGCTTGACCCGGTGGGGCCGGTTTCAGGATTAAAGGCCATCACAGCTCTCCTTGTCGGGTGGGGGACGGATCAGCCGGTGAGTAGGGCTGACCGCGATCAGGTGCACCTGGCGCGCGATAGGTCCCCGGTTGTGCGCTGTGGAACACGTCGTCGGTGTGCGGTGGCGTGGTCACCAGTTCTTCATCGGAGGCGATGCGCGGGTCAAATTCCGAAGGGCTTGCCGCAGGCTCAGGATACGGATTGCCAGCGTCGTCACTCGGTACACGGGAGGAGGGCCCGGCGTTGATGTCGGGACTGGAGGCGCGCAGGAAGCGTGACAATCCGAACCCCAACGCGATGCTCCCGGCAATGAACAGCGCCGGGTTGTCCTTGGCCAACTGACCGGCCTTGTGCAGCAGCTCTTCGGCACTCTTGCCCCGCAGGTCTTCGGCCAGCGTGCTCATGCTCGCCGCGACGTCGGTGACGTAATGCGACAGGCCGAGGGTGTCGTGGTCCTGCATGTTTTCGGCGGCCGACTTGGCGCCTGCTGCCAGTGAAGCCAGCTGTTCGGCAGCGGTTTCACGGTACTGCTCGAACTGCGCCGTGCCCTGTTCGCGGACACTGTCGAGCGCCGCCTTGGCGTCGTCCTGAAGGTTTTGCAGGTGTTCAGCCGCAGGTGGCGTTTTGTCCGGGTCGCCTGCGCTGTTGGGGCTTTCATAAGTTGTGGACATCGTATTCACCGTTTCCATTTACGAAGTAAAGGCAGACTCAGTTCACAACGACGACAACGGACTGTCTGGAACTGCTGCGCTCGGCCAGGTACGAGCGTTCAACTGTTACAAACGGTGGAGTGACGGTTTTTAGCGGGAGTTCGAGCGGGTGGACAAGCGGTAGTGGCAGCCAGTGGCCAGTGTTTCCGGGGAGAAGGGGAATTGCGACGAGGTTCAGATCGGTTTAAGGCAGAAAGACAGCGGGGAATGACAGGGGGGCACACAAAAAGCGTGATCTACAAACGGCGCCTGCGCGGTGTGCCGCGCAGGCAGTCTGCTTTCGGATTAAGCAGACTGCGCCCAAGAGACCGTCAGCCCGAATTATTGGGGCTCTTGGTTCGGTGCGATCTCGGCTTGAATGCGTTTGTAGATTTCTTCGCGGTGAACCGAAACGTTTTTCGGTGCGTTGATACCGAGCCTGACTTGCAGGCCTTGTACGCCCAGAATGGTCACGGTGATTTCGTCACCGATGTTTATGCTTTCGCCGACTTTGCGGGTGAGTATCAACATAATCTTTTCCTTGATGGCCTCATGAAGCGCCTCTACCAAGAGGCTGGCGTGAGCCTTTGGGTGGTGGTTTTTGCCGACTGCATCCAAATGCGTCCATCAGTATGACGTCATCGGTGCGATTTTAATTCCCCAGCTTCTTTTTCTTATTCTCGGCAGTGCCCTGGAGCCCTAAACGGCATGCGAATTATGCCCGGTTCTGACGGCAAATCCCCGTGTTCAGGGGTGCAAACCGTGGTTGCCGAATCCGGGGCGGCGACTATTGCACACTCCTTTTACTTTTAATGCAAAGAACTCGTGCAGAGGAGTGAAGATTTTTTCATGGCTCACCCCTGTAGGAGATCTCCTGTCTGGAGTGTAGGGGAGTTCGTAAATGTGCGACGGCAAAAAGACATGTGTTTAGGCGCGGGGATGGATCCACACTGGATGCAGCTGGGACGACGGGGAAGGGGAGATGACAGGGCATAACACGTAGAAACCTGCAGGCCCACGATCAACGTGGGCCTGCAAGGGATACAGCGGGGGTCAGACCACCAGCGACAGCAACATGATGAAGATGATGCCGACCACCGAGAGGATGGTTTCCATCACGGTCCAGGTCTTCAGTGTTTCGGAGACGGTCATGTTGAAGTACTGCTTGACCAGCCAGAAGCCGGCGTCGTTGACGTGGGACAGGATCAACGAACCTGCACCGGTGGCCAGCACCAGCAACTCACGGTTGACGCCTGGCACCATGCCGACCACAGGCGCGACGATACCGGCGCCGGTGATGGTGGCAACGGTGGCCGAACCGGTCGCGATGCGAATCACCGCCGCCACCAGCCAGGCCAGCAGGATCGGCGAAATCTGCGCCTGCACGGCCATGTGACCGATCAGGTTGCCGACGCCGCTGTCCACCAGCATCTGCTTGAAGCCACCGCCGGCACCGACGATCAGCACAATGGCCGCCACTGGCGCCAAACTCTGGTCCAGCAGCTTGATGACGTGCTCGCGGCTGAAACCGCGTGCTGAACCGAAGGTGTAGAACGCCAGCAGCAGCGCAAACAACAGGGCGGCAATCGGATGACCGATGAAGTCCATCCAGATGCGGAAAATATGGCCGGCCGGGAGCGCGACGTCCGCAAAGGTCTTGAGCAGCATCAGGAACACCGGCAGCAGGATCGTGATCAGGGTGATCGCGAAGCTCGGCAGGTTTTCGTTGGTGGATTCCTTGGCGATCTGGTCCATCAATTCCTGGGACGGATTGCCGGGGATGTACTTGGAAATCCATTTGCCGTAGATCGGACCGGCAATGATGGCGGTCGGCAACGCAACGATCAGACCGTAGAAGATGGTCTTGCCGATGTCAGCGTTAAAGATGCCGATGGCCAGCAGCGGGCCCGGGTGCGGTGGCACCAGGCCGTGAACCGCCGACAGGCCTGCCAGCAGCGGGATGCCGATCTTGACGATGGACACGCCGCTGCGACGGGCGACGATGAACACCAGCGGGATCAGCAGCACGAAGCCGATTTCGAAGAACAGCGGGATGCCCACCAGAAACGCCGAAAACATCATGGCCCAGTGCACGCGCTCCTTGCCGAAGCGGCGGATCAGGGTTTGCGCGATCTGGTCGGCGCCGCCCGAATCGGCCATCAGCTTGCCGAGCATGGTGCCCAGGCCAAGGATGATGCCGACGAAGCCCAGCACGCCGCCGAAACCGTCCTGGAACGACTTCATGACCTTGTCCACCGGCATGCCGGAAGTCAGGCCCAGAAAACCCGCAGCGATGGTCAGCGCTACGAAGGGGTGAACTTTGAACTGGGTGATCAACAGCACAAGGCCGATGATGGTCACCACCGCATCCACCAGCAGATACGTCTCTTGGGTCATACCGAACATGGGGGTGTCTCTCCGTTGTATTTTGTTTTTTTGGAGCTATCGCCAAACGCTGGCCGGGAGGGTCGTGGTGCTATCCGGACAGCGCTGTCTTTGCCGCTCACGCCTGAACGCCGATCAAGCGCCGGTCAGGGAGCCTTCAGTGGACGCGGTTTTTGAAGCTTTCCACCAGTCGGCGGCTTGCTTGCCGATCTGTTCGATGGACTGTGTGGCGTCGACCACCAGCGTGCGGTCTTCACCGTACGGTGGCTCCAGGGTCGCGAACTGGCTGTCCACCAGGCTGGCCGGCATGAAATGGCCCGGACGGTTGGCGCAGCGCTCGGTGGCTTCTGCCTTGCTCAGCTCCAGAAACACGAAGCCCAGGCCAGGCACGGCGGCGCGCAGGGTTTCGCGGTAACGAAGCTTGAGGGAGGAGCAGGTGAGGATGGGATGTTCGCCATTGCGCAGGGCCGTGGCCAGTTCCTCGCCCAGGCGGGTCAGCCAGCCGGCGCGGTCTTCGTCATCGAGGGGGTGGCCGGCGCTCATCTTGTCGATGTTGGCCTGGGGGTGGAAGGCATCGCCTTCAATCAGGCGTCCTCCGCTGTTTTCAGCGATTGCAGCGCCAACGACGCTTTTGCCGCAGCCGGAAACACCCATTACCACGAGGGCGGAAATTGCATGTGGAGCAGTTGTCATAAAAACCTCGTCCCGAAGACAGCGCTGTCTTGACCGGCTACCAAGATGGGGCCAGGGCGCTGTGTCCAGGTGTAGTCATTGTTATGGGTATCTCGGTGGTTCATCAATCGCATCGATCCTGCCGTTTTTCGAGTAAAGAAAGCGTGCGAAGAAAGCGTTGCGGGACTCCCGGAGATAGCGCTACCTTAGGTCCCATCAGACACAATTTGCAACCCCTTCAGCTTTTGTCCTATCAGTTGGCAACGCATGACACGCAATGGTTCCCGCTCCACGGGTCGCCCGACCCTCGATCAGGTCGCGCAACTGGCCGCTGTTTCACCCATTACCGCATCAAGAGCCCTGCGTGGCGTGGCCACGGTGGCGCCGGCGCTGGTGGAAAAAGTCCGGGCTGCGGCGTTGAGTCTAGGCTATGTCGCCAACCCTGCCGCCCGGGCGCTGGCGTCGTCTCAAAGCCAGACCGTGGTGGTGCTGGTGCCCTCGCTCTCCAACCAGTTGTTCATCGAAACCCTTGAAGCGATTCAGGCGGTGTTGCGCCCCCGTGGCCTGGAAGTGGTGATCGGCAACTATCACTACTCGCCCCAGGAAGAGGAGAACCTGCTGCGCAGTCACCTGGCTAACCGGCCGCGGGGCATGCTGCTCACCGGCTTCGACCGCAGCCCGGTGGCCCAGCAATTGCTGTCCGCCAGCGGCGTGCCCTGCGTGCACATGATGGAACTGGACCCGCAGCGCGCGGAAGCCTGCGTCGGGTTTTCCCAGCAGCAGGCCGGCGCGGCCGCGGCGCATCACCTGTTGAGTCGCGGGCGTCGGCGTCTGGCCTACATCGCCGCGCAACTGGACCCTCGGGTGCTGCAACGGGGCACCGGCTTTCGCGCTGCGCTGGAAGCCGCTGGCGTGTACGACGAAACGCTGCAGGTGTCGACGCCGCAGCCATCTTCCATCGGGTTGGGCGGGGAGTTGTTTGCAGCTTTGCTTGAGCAGCACCCGGACGTGGACGGCATCTTCTTCTGCAACGACGACCTGGCCCAGGGCGCGGCGCTGGAAGCATTGCGACGGGGGATCAGGATTCCCGAGCGCGTGTCGTTGATCGGGTTCAATGACTTGCCGGGTTCGGCACACATGGTCCCGCGCCTGACCTCCATCCGTACCCCCCGCGAAGAAGTCGGCCAGCGCGCCGCGCAGTTGCTGCTGGGTCTGCTGGACGGGACGGTGCAACGCTCCCAGGTTGATCTGGGGTTTGAGTTGGTGGTGCGGGAAAGTACGTGAAGTGATAGCGCAGATTTATGTAGGAGCGCGCTTGCCCGCGATTGCGGTCTGTCTGCGACACACTCACTGGCTGACCCGCCGCCATCGCGGGCAAGCGCGCTCTCATTAATCAAGGGATTTGTTGTTGATTTTGAAGGCTCAACAACCTTGCTTCTGCCCGGAGGGCGTGGGAGTCCGGCTTGCCGACGATGGGCTGCGCAGCGGCCCCAAACCTAAGTCCTCGGCCTGTCAGACGCGCCGCGTGGACAGGTTTCACTGCCGGTTCCCGGCAGATCGCAGGACAAGCCAGCTCCCACGGCCTGCGGCCAGAATCAAAAGCTGCGCGGGTTGATGGCGTTCCACCGTTCAGCTTCTGCCCGGAGGGCGTGGGAGTCCGGCTTGCCGACGATGGGCTGCGCAGCGGCCCCAAACCTCAGTCCTCGGCCTGTCAGACGCGCCGCGTGCACAGGTTTCACTGCCGGTTCCCGGCAGGTCGCAGGACAAGCCAGCTCCCACGGCCTGCGGCCAGAATCAAAAGCACCGTAGGCCTCCCAGTGTGCTGCGCGACTGCGCCGCGTCTGGACGACGGGGGATCTCCTACACGTCACACCGTGCTGGTCAATCCTCTTTCTTGAACTTCAACCGAAACTGGTGCAGCAACGGTTCGGTGTACCCGCTCGGCTGTTCACGGCCCTTGAGCACCAGGTCCCTGGCCGCCTGAAACGCCACGGACTGGTCAAAGTTCGGTGCCATGGGCGTGTAGGCCGAATCGCCAGCGTTCTGCGCATCGACGATCTTGGCCATGCGCTTGAGGGTCTCGATCACGTGGTGTTCGTCGATCACGCCATGGCGCAGCCAGTTGGCCAGGTGCTGGCTGGAAATGCGCAGCGTTGCGCGGTCTTCCATCAGGCCGACGTCATGGATGTCCGGCACCTTGGAACAGCCCACCCCTTGCTCGACCCAGCGCACCACGTAACCCAGCAACCCTTGCGCGTTGTTGTCCACCTCCTGGCGAATCTGCTCGGTGGTCCATTTCGGGTCGTCCGCCACCGGCACGGTCAGCAGGTCCAGCTGGATCTGCTCGCTGGCGCCGTCCAGGTCGACCTGCTCCAGGTCCTGCTGAATGGCCTTCACGTTGACCGCGTGATAATGCAGCGCGTGCAGCGTGGCGGCAGTCGGCGAGGGGACCCAGGCGGTGGTGGCACCGGATTGCGGGTGGGCGATTTTCTGTTCGAGCATGTCGGCCATCAGGTCTGGCATGGCCCACATCCCTTTGCCGATCTGCGCCCGTCCGCGCAGGCCACAGGCCAGGCCCACCAGCACGTTATTGCGCTCGTACGCCTTGATCCACGGCGTGGCTTTCATGTCGCCCTTGCGCAGCATCGGGCCGGCTTCCATGGCGGTGTGAATCTCGTCGCCGGTGCGGTCCAGAAAACCCGTGTTGATGAACGCCACCCGCGCCGACGCCGCGGCAATGCAGGCCATGAGGTTGACGCTGGTGCGCCGCTCTTCGTCCATGATCCCCATTTTCAGGGTATTGCGCGGCAGCTTCAGCACGTCTTCGATGCGGGCGAACAGGGTGTCGGCGAACGCCACTTCCGCGGGGCCGTGCATCTTCGGCTTGACGATGTACACGCTGCCGGCGCGGGAGTTGCCGCGCCGTTCCAGGTCGTGCAGGGCGATCAGGCTGGTGATCACGCCGTCGAGGATGCCCTCGGGGATCTGCTTGTCGCCGTCGTACAGCACGGCCGGGTTAGTCATCAGGTGGCCGACGTTGCGGATGAACAGCAGCGAGCGGCCGTGCAGCTTCAGGGCATTGCCGTCGGCGGTGGTGTATTCGCGGTCCGGGTTCAGGCGCCGGGTGATGGTCTTGCCGCCCTTGACCAGCTCTTCGGTCAGGTCGCCCTTCATCAGGCCGAGCCAGTTGCGGTAGATCACCAGCTTGTCTTCGGCGTCCACCGCCGCGACCGAATCTTCGCAGTCGATGATGGTGGACAGGGCCGCTTCCACCACCAGGTCCTTGATCCCGGCAGGATCAGTGCTGCCGATGGGGCTGGTGGCGTCGATCTGGATTTCGACGTGCAGGTCGTGGTTTTTAAGCAGGATCGCAGTGGGCTGTTTCGGATCGCCCTGGTAGCCGATGTATTTTTCCGGCTGGGCCAGGTCGGTCTGGCTGCCGTCGGCCAAGGTTACCCGCAAGCTGCCGCTGTCGATGGCGTAGGCGGTGGCGTCCACATGAGAGCCGCTGCTGAGCGGGGCGGCCTGGTCCAGAAAGGCGCGAGCGAAGGCAATGACTTTGGCGCCGCGCAACGGGTTGTAGCCGGCCTTGATTTCCGCACCATTGGCGCTGGAGATGGCATCGGTCCCGTACAGCGCGTCGTACAGCGAGCCCCAGCGCGCATTCGCCGCGTTCAAGGCATAGCGGGCGTTGGCGGCGGGGACCACCAGTTGTGGGCCGGCCTGCTGGCTGACTTCGATGTCGACCTTGCTGGTGGTGGCCTGAACAGAGGCGGGCACTGGTTGCAGGTAGCCGATGGAATCTAGAAACGCGATGTAGGCCGGCATGTCGGTGACCGGCCCGGCGTTGGATTTGTGCCACTTGTCCAACTGGAGCTGCAAGCGGTCACGCTCGGCCAGCAGTTCTCGGTTGACGGGGGCGAGGTCGTGGACCAGCGAGCTGAAATCGGCCCAGAAAATATCGGGGTTCAGCCCGGTTCCGGGAAGCACGTCCTCGTCGACAAAGCGCTGCAGACTGGCCGCGACTTTCAGGTCGTGACGGTTGACGAATTCGGTCATCTCGGTTCTCCGTTTGGAAGGAAATTCTGTACTGATCGTTCCCACGCCGGTGAAAACGCTGAAAATCAAGTGGGAGCGGACCTGTCCGCGAAGAGGCCCGTACAGCCGACCTATCTATGGCGGGTTCAACACCGCATTCGCGGACAGGTCCGCTCCCACAAGGGTCTGCATTTCAGCAGGGGTATTGGCGGTGCCTCAGCCGGCATTCACCGCCGCCACACCGGCCTTGGCAATCTGCGCGTCCTGATCGGCCTTGACGCCGGACACGCCCACCGCGCCGATCACTTCGCCGTCGACGATCACCGGCACGCCGCCTTCCAGCGAGGTCAGCAGGGGCGCGGTGGTGAAGGCGGTGCGTCCGCCGTTGATCATCTCTTCATAGCCCTTGGATTCACGACGACCCAGGGCCGAGGTGCGGGCTTTTTCGATGGCGATGTAGCCGCCGATGGGCGAACAGCCATCCAGGCGTTCAAACCCCAGCAGGTGACCGCCGTCGTCCACCACGGCAATCGACACCAGCCAACTGTTGCCCTGCGCTTCGGCGCGGGCAGCGGCGATGATCTGGGTGACTTCGGTCTGGGTCAGTACGGACTTGGTTTTCATGCAGTTCTCCTGAGGGGAAGTGTTGTTATAGGTCTTGAGCGCGTGTGCGTTAGTGCAGAGCGTCTTCGATCAGTTCGATCCAATGTTTCACCGGGGTCCGGCCCGCGCCGGCCAGATGCGTCTGGCAGCCAATGTTGGCGGTGGCGATGACCTCCGGGTTGCCGCTTTCCAGGGCGCTCATCTTGTTGTCGCGCAACTGCCGGGACAGCCCTGGTTGGGTGATGGAGTAGGTGCCGGCCGACCCGCAGCATAGATGGCTGTCGGGCACCGCGGTCAAGTTGAAGCCCAGGCGCGTCAACACCGCTTCCACCGCGCCACCCAGTTTCTGCGCGTGCTGCAAGGTGCAGGGGCAATGAAACGCCAGCTTCTGGCTGGTGCAGGCGCCGAGCTTTTCCAGGGGTTCGGCGCGCAGGATTTCCACCAGGTCCCGGGTCAGTTCGCTGACCTTCGCCGCCTTGCTGGCGTACGCCGGATCGTCCCGCAGCAAGTGGCCGTACTCTTTGACGAACGCGCCGCAGCCGCTGGCTGTTTGCACGATGGCTTCGGCGCCGGACTCGATGGCCGGCCACCAGGCGTCGATGTTGCGTCGCGCGCGATCAAGCCCCGCATCCTGCGCATTCAAGTGGTAATCCACGGCGCCGCAGCAGCCGGCTTGCGTGATGGGTTTGACGCTGATGCCCAACCGGTCCAGCACCCGCGCCGCCGCACCGTTGGTGTTGGGCGACAACGCCGGCAACACGCAGCCTTCGAGCATCAACACCTGGCGCGCGTGCTGTTGCGTCGGGCGTGCCGTGGCCGGGCGGATGTGCGCCGGCAGTTTGGTTTTCAGGCTGCCCGGCAGCAAAGGGCGAAACGCTGCGCCCATCTGGGTCAGGGATTTGAACACGCCGACATTCGGCACCACCGCGCGCAACCCCTCGCGCAGCAGGCGCTGGGCCATCGGGCGCGGCACGGCGGCGTCCACCACCGCGCGGCCGATGTCCAGCAGGTTGTGGTATTTGACGCCGGACGGGCAGGTGGTTTCGCAGTTGCGGCAGGACAGGCAGCGGTCCAGGTGCAGCTGGGTCTTTTCCGTGACCTCGTTGCCTTCCAGCACCTGCTTGATCAGATAAATCCGACCGCGCGGACCGTCCAGTTCGTCGCCCAGCAGCTGATACGTCGGACAGGTCGCGTTGCAGAAGCCGCAGTGCACGCAGCTGCGCAAAATGCTTTCGGCTTCTTCGCCACGGGGCAGGCGCCGGGCCTGTTCGCTCAGGGTGGTCTGCATGGTCAGATCTCCGCGTACATTCGGCCCGGATTGAAGAGTCCGTGCGGATCGAGTTGCGCCTTGAGTTGGCGGTGATAGCGCAGCAGCGGCGAGGGCAGGGGATGGAACGGGCTGTCCTCCAGGCCATGGCTGTAGCACAGAGCATGGCCGCCGACTTCGCTGACGATGGCGCGAATCTCGGCGCCGCCGGCCTCGGATTTGAGCCAGCGTTGCGCACCGCCCCAGTCGATCAACTGATCGCCCGGCAGGTTCAGCACGCCGGTGTTATTGGGCACCGACAGTCGCCACAGCGGGCGGCCATCCGTGAAAAAATCCAGCCGGTGCGCGTTCAGTTCGCCCCAATACGCAGGGTCGATGGGTTCGCCGCCCAGTCGGTCATGGGCCGCCGCTACCGAGCCTTCGCCGCCTTCCAGGCGCAAGCGCAGTACCCGGCCATCATGGCTGGCCGCGCTGATGGGCAGCGGCTGCTGGCCCCATTGCGCCAGGCGGGCGAGGGCGTGTCCGGCGTCCATCTCCAGCAACAGGCTGGTGCACAGGCGCGGTTTGGGCAGCACTTTCAACGACACTTCGGTGATCACCCCCAGGCAGCCGAAGCTGCCGGCGAGCAAGCGCGACAGGTCATAGCCGGCGACGTTCTTCATCACTTCGCCGCCAAACCTGAGGTGCTTGCCGTGGCCGGTGATGACCCGGGTGCCAAGGACAAAATCCCGTACCGAACCCGACCACGGGCGGCGCGGCCCGGACAGCCCGGCGGCGATCATGCCGCCGACCGTGGCATCGCTGACGCCGTTGTCGCTGAAGCTCGGCGGTTCGCACGGCAGCATCTGCCCGGCCGCGTCCAGCGCCGCGGACAATTCGCTCAACGGCGTTCCGGCGCGGGCGGTGATCACCAGTTCGGTCGGGTCGTAGGTGACGATGCCGCGATGCGCGCGGGTGTCCAGCACTTCGCCGGCCACTTCACGCCCCAGAAACGCCTTGCTGTTGGCGCCTTGGATGCGCAGCGGCATGCCGACCTGGATGGCGGCGTTCACCTGCGCCACCAGTGCCGCGCTGGCATCGCGATCCTGCGGGATGACGGGTTCGGGTCGTTGACGTTCGGCGCCCATCAGAATCGCTCCAGTTCAGGGAAGGGCACTTTGCCCATGTGCACGTGCATCGCGCCGAATTCTGCGCAGCGATGCAGGGTCGGGATGTTCTTGCCGGGATTGAGCATGCCGCTGGGGTCGAACGCCGCCTTGATCGAATGAAACAGGGTCAGCTCGTCGCTGTTGAACTGCGCGCACATCTGATTGATCTTTTCGCGCCCGACGCCGTGCTCGCCGGTGATGCTGCCGCCGACCTTCACGCACAATTCCAGGATCTTGCCACCCAGGGCTTCGGCGCGGTCCAGCTCGCCGGGCTGGTTGGCGTCGAACAGGATCAGCGGGTGCATGTTGCCGTCCCCGGCGTGGAAGACGTTGGCCACCCGCAGGCCGTATTCCTCGGACAACGCGGAAATGCCCTTCAGCACGCCCGGCAGTTCCCGACGCGGAATGGTGCCGTCCATGCAGTAGTAATCCGGCGACAGCCTGCCAACGGCGGGGAAGGCGTTCTTGCGCCCGGCCCAGAAGCGCACACGCTCGGCTTCGTCTTTGGCCTGGCGCACTTCGGTGGCGCCGGCTTTTTCGAGCACGGCGCGGACCCGGTCGCAGTCGTCGTGCACGTCGGCTTCGACGCCATCGAGTTCGCACAGCAGGATGGCCTCGGCGTCCACCGGGTAGCCGGCGTGGATGAAGTCTTCGGCGGCGCGAATGGCCAGGTTGTCCATCATCTCCAGCCCGCCGGGGATGATGCCTTCGGCAATGATGTCGGCCACCGCGCGTCCGGCTTTTTCCACCGAATCGAAGGCCGCCAGCAGCACCCGGGCCACTTGCGGTTTGGGCAGCAGCTTGACCGTGACTTCGGTGATGACCCCCAGCATGCCTTCGGAGCCGGTGAACAGCGCCAGCAGGTCGAAGCCGGGCGAATCCAGCGCCTCGGACCCCAGCACCATGCGCTCGCCCTCGACGGTGAGGATGTCCACCGACAGCAGGTTGTGAACGGTCAGGCCGTATTTGAGACAGTGCACGCCGCCGGCGTTTTCCGCCACGTTGCCGCCGATGGAGCAGGCGATCTGCGAAGAAGGGTCCGGCGCGTAATACAGATCGAAGGGGGCCGCGGCCTGGGAAATTGCCAGGTTGCGCACGCCGGGCTGCACCCGGGCGAAGCGGCCGGCGGGGTCGATGTGCAGGATCTTGTTGAACCGCGCCATCACCAGCAGCACGCCTTTTTCTAGCGGCAGTGCGCCACCGGACAGCCCGGTGCCAGCGCCACGGGCGACCACGGGCACACGGCGTTCGTGACACAGCTTGAGGAGGGTCTGGACTTGCTCGAGGCGTTCGGGCAACACCACCAGCATCGGCGTGGTGCGGTAGGCGGACAGGCCGTCGCATTCGTACGGACGCAGTTCTTCCTCGCGGTGGAGGATGTCCAGGTCGGGCAGTCTGGATTGCAACGCCTGCAGCAGCAGGGCCTTGTCGGTGTCAGGCAGCACGCCGTCGACGCGTTCGTCGTACAGGATATTCATGAGGGGTTCGTCACCCTGTTTTGTTTTTATAAGGGCCTGGTCGATGAATGATCGATCGCCGGGCATGCTTGCATCATTGGCCGTGGCCGCCTTACTGTCCATGGCTTGCAGCGCTGGTCGAACCAGTTTTTCGCACCGTTCTTCGGCCAACGCGTCGCTAAACCAATAACAATCAATAGGTTAAACACAGCGGGCCGGTGATTTCTTTTGGTCGGGTCGACTGGTCATACCAGTGAGAGCGCTCATGCAGAACACAACAACAGTGCGTGCGCCGCAAGTGGCCGACGTGGTCAGCGAACGTATCGAGCGACTGATCGTCGACGGGGTGTTGAAGGTCGGCCAGTTGCTGCCGTCGGAGCGGCGCCTGACCGAAAAGCTCGGTGTCTCGCGCACGGCGCTACGCGAAGGGCTCAAATTGCTGCGGGCCCGGGGCATCATCGACACCCGGCAGGGCAAGGGTTCATTCGTTGCGCGGATGGACGGCGTGACGGCCAGTTCGCCGCTGTTGCACCTGTTCGGCTCGCAACCGCGCACCCTGTATGACCTGTTTGAAGTGCGCAGCCTGCTGGAAGGCGAATCGGCGCGGCTGGCCGCATTGCGCGGCACCGATGCTGATTTTGTGCTGATCACCCGCAGTTACGACGCCCTGGTGGCGGCCCATGACCAGGCGCTGGACGCGTCCGCCCATGCGCGACTGGATCATGCATTCCACCTGGCCATCTGCGAGGCGTCGCACAACCCGGTGCTGGTGCAGACCCTGCGTTCACTGACCGACCTGTTGCTCAACACCGTGTTTGCCTCGGTCAACAACCTGTACCACCGGGAAGCGCAGAAGAAGCAGATCGACCGCCATCACGCCCGGCTGTACAACGCCGTGACCGGCCGTTTGCCGGAGCAGGCGCGCAAAGCGGCCATCGCCCATATCCAGAGCATTTGCGACAACCTGCGGGAGATCGAAAACGAAGAACAGCGCCTGGTCCGGGCCACCTTGCGGCTGGAGGGGTGGACATGATGCATGGTAGGAGCGCGCTTGCCCGCGAGGTGTCGGCACATTCAGCAGGGCCGTCGCCTGACAAACCGCCATCGCAGGCAAGCGCGCGCCTACAGGTCAACTGCGTGGCTTGACAGTCGCCCGCCCAGCCCGCAATTTACCCGCTGCTTCAATTGATCTTCCAACAACAATAACGACGCCATGGCAGGCGCAATCGGCTAAGCCGGAGTACTCTTTCCTCCATGAAACGTTTTGGTCTTCAGCTCATCTTCGGCGATTTTCTCGCCCGCAGCGTACGCGGCATCCCGTGCGCGCCACCTGCTGGACTGTGATACCGGCTTCACGCCACTCACTTTCCAGGAGCAAGACCATGACTGACCTCTACCAAAACCCCATGGGGCTGATGGGCTTCGAGTTCATCGAATTCGCCTCGCCGGTCCCCGGTGTTCTTGAACCCGTGTTTCAGATGATGGGTTTCAGCAAAGTCGCCCAGCACCGTTCCAAGAACGTGTCGCTGTACCGGCAGGGCGCCATCAACCTGATCCTCAACAACGAGCCCCACAGCGAAGCGTCCTATTTCGCCGCCGAGCACGGCCCCTCGGTGTGCGGGATGGCGTTCCGGGTCAAGGACTCGCAACAGGCCTACGCCCGCGCGCTGGAACTGGGCGCGCAACCCATCGACATCGCCACCGGCCCCATGGAGTTGCGGCTCCCGGCCATCAAGGGCATTGGCGGCGCGCCGCTGTACCTGATTGACCGCTTCGGCGAAGGCACCTCGATCTACGACATCGATTTCGTGTTCATCGAGGGCGTCAACCGCCACCCCGAAGGCGCGGGCCTGACCTTCATCGATCACCTGACCCACAACGTCTATCGCGGCCGCATGGCGTACTGGGCCAACTTCTACGAGAAGCTGTTCAACTTCCGTGAGCTGCGCTATTTCGACATCAAGGGCGAGTACACCGGCCTGACGTCCAAGGCCATGAGCGCGCCGGACGGCATGATACGCATCCCGCTCAATGAAGAATCGTCCAGGGGCGCGGGGCAGATCGAAGAGTTCCTGATGCAGTTCAACGGCGAAGGCATTCAGCACGTGGCGTTTTTCACCGAAGACCTGATCAAGACCTGGGACGCGTTGAAAGCTCTCGGCATGCGCTTCATGACCCCGCCGCCCGGGACGTACTACGAGATGCTGGACGAACGCTTGCCTGAGCACGGCGAGCCCGTGGATCAGCTGCAGGCCAGGGGGATTCTGCTGGACGGTACGTCCGAAGGCGGCAGCCAGCGGCTGTTGCTGCAGATCTTCTCGGAAACCCTGATGGGCCCGGTGTTCTTCGAATTCATCCAGCGCAAGGGCGACGACGGCTTCGGCGAAGGCAATTTCAAGGCGCTGTTTGAATCCATCGAACGCGACCAGCTGCGGCGCGGGGTGTTGACCGCAGGTTAAGTGCTTCAAGCCCGCTTCTGCCCGGAGGGCGTGGGAGCCTGACTTGTCGGCGATGGGACGCGAAGCGGCCCCAGAACCAGAGGCCTCGGCACACCGGACATACCGCGTGCTCAGGTTTCACTGCCGGTGCCCGGCAGATCGCAGGCAAGCCAGCTCCCACGGCCTTCGGCCAGAATCAAGAGCGAAAAGCGTATCCCCATTGAGAAGTGGTGATTGTTACCCTCCACAAAACAAGAGGTCGCGATGTTCACACTCCATGCGCCTGACGCCCTGACCTATCAAAGCGGTTTCGGCAATCACTTCAGCAGCGAGGCCATCCCCGGCGCGCTGCCGGTGGGGCAGAACTCCCCGCAGCGGCATCCCCTGGGCCTGTACGCTGAGCAGTTTTCCGGCACCGCGTTCACGGTCCCCCGCAGCGAAGCCCGTCGCACCTGGCTGTACCGCATTCAGCCGTCGGCCAGTCATCCGCGTTATCAGCGGCTTGAAACGCAAATACGTGGCCAGCAACAAGGCCCGATCACCCCCAACCGGCTGCGTTGGAACCCTTTCCCGATCCCTGCGCAGCCCACCGATTTCATCGACGGCCTGATCGCCCTCGCCAGCACCTCGGCCGCCGGTCAGGCCGATGGTGTCAGCCTGTACGTGTACGCCGCCAACGCCTCGATGCAGCGCGCGTTTTTCAATGCCGATGGCGAATGGTTGATCGTGCCGCAGCAGGGTCGGTTGCGCATCGTCACGGAGCTTGGGGTGCTGGACATCGCGCCCCAGCAGATCGCCGTGCTGCCCCGGGGTCTCAAGTTCAGCGTCCAGCTCAAGGACAGCAGCGCCCGCGGCTATATCTGCGAGAACCACGGCAGTCCCTTGCGCCTGCCGGACCTGGGGCCCATCGGCAGCAATGGCCTGGCCAACCCTCGGGATTTCCTGGCGCCGGTGGCCTGTTTTGAGGACAGCACAACGCCGGTGGTGCTGGTGCAGAAGTTTCTCGGTGAGCTGTGGGCGACCACCCTGGCGCATTCGCCGTTCGACGTGGTCGCCTGGCACGGCAACAACGTGCCGTACGCCTATGACCTGCGCCGCTTCAACACCCTGGGCACGGTCAGTTACGACCACCCGGCCCCGTCGATTTTCACGGTCTTGACCTCGCCGGGCGCAACCCACGGCCAGGCCAACGTGGATTTCGTGATCTTTCCGCCGCGCTGGATGGTCGCGGAAAAGACCTTCCGCCCGCCGTGGTTCCACCGCAACGTGATGAACGAATTCATGGGCCTGATCGAAGGCACCTACGACGCCAAGGCCGAGGGTTTCATGCCCGGCGGCGGCTCGTTGCACAACTGCATGAGTGCCCACGGGCCGGACAACGCCACCGCCGAAAAAGCCATGGCCGCGACCCTCGCACCGCACAAGATCGAGCAGACCCTGGCGTTCATGTTCGAGACCGGCAGCGTGCTGCGCCCCAGCCTCCATGCGCTGCAGTGCCCCGAGCTGCAGGCTGACTACGACGGCTGCTGGAGCGACATGGCCCGAACTTTCAAACCCTTCAATTCGGACACGCCACGATGAACACGCCACGGCACTTGCGCAGCTGGGTAGCGTCGGCCAACGACCATCCGGACTTCCCGTTGCAGAACCTGCCCTTCGGCGTGTTCAGCCACCGCAACGGCAGCCGGCGGGGCGGGGTGGCCATCGGCGAGCGTATTTTCGATCTCAAGGCGGCACTGGACGCCAGCCTGTTCAACGGCGTCGCGCGGTTGGCCGCCGAAGCCGCCAGCCGCGATCAGCTCAATGATTTCTTCGCCCTCGGCGCCTCGGCCCGTCAGGCCCTGCGCGCGGACCTGCTGCACCTGCTGGACGAGAAAAGCCCGTACCGCGAGCGGCTGGAGGCGATGGCCGAGACGCTGTTGCGGCCGATGAACGAGTGCCAGATGCACCTGCCCGCGCGGGTCGGCGATTACACCGATTTCTACGTGGGGATTCATCACGCGACCAACGTCGGCAAACTGTTCCGCCCGGACAGCCCGCTGTTGCCCAACTACAAATACGTGCCCATTGCCTACCACGGCCGCGCCTCGACGTTATGCGTATCGGGCACGCCGGTGAAACGCCCCAACGGCCAGACCCTGGCGCCGGGCTCGGAAGTCCCGGCGTTTGGGCCGAGCCAGCGGCTGGATTACGAGCTGGAAGTCGGCGTATGGATCGGTCCCGGCAACAAAGCGGGGGAACCGATCGCCATCGCGGAGGCGGAGCAGCACATCGCCGGTTTTTGCCTGCTCAACGACTGGTCCGCGCGGGACCTGCAGGCCTGGGAGTACCAGCCGTTGGGGCCGTTCCTGTCGAAAAGCTTCGCCACGACGCTGTCGCCCTGGGTAGTAACCGCCGAGGCACTGGCGCCGTTCAGGTCCGCCCAGCCCAAGCGTCCGCCACGCGACCCGGCACCGTTGCCCTATTTGTTCGACGCCGACGACCAGGCCCAGGGCGCGCTGGATGTCGAACTGGAAGTGCTGATCCAGACCGCGCAGATGAAAGCGCAAGGCCTGGCGCCCCATGGCCTGGGCGCGAGCAACACGCTGAACATGTACTGGACGGTGGCGCAGATGGTCACCCACCACAGCGCCAACGGCTGTGCCTTGCAGGCCGGGGACCTGTTCGGCACCGGCACGTTGTCGGGGCCCTATGCGGGGCAGTTCGGCAGCCTGCTGGAAATGACCGAAGGCGGCCTGCACACCCTCGAACTGCCGGGCGGCGAAACCCGGACCTTCCTCCAGCCCGGAGACGAAGTGATCCTCACTGCCCGCTGCCGCAGGGCAGGGCAAGTCAGCATCGGGTTTGGTGAATGCCGCGGCGTGATTGTCGGTTGATTCAGGTCATTTGTAGGAGCGCGCTTGCCCGCGAAGGCGATGTGTCAGGCAATACAGATGTACCGACAGTAC
>NZ_JBEGED010000021.1:43249-58295 GCF_040202885.1 Xanthomonas sp. WHRI 1810A | reverse complement strand
CGACAGTACCGACCTCATCGCGGGCAAGCGCGCTCCTACAGGTCCGTGGTCTGGCGCAGTTTTATGCGTGTGCCGCAGAAACCCTGTAGGAGCGAACTTGTTCGCGAAGGCGATGCGTCAGGCAATACAGATGTACCGACAGTACCGACCTCATCGCGGGCAAGCGCGCTCCTACAGGTCCGTGGTCTGGCGCAGTTTTATGCGTGTGCCGCAGAATCCTGTAGGAGCGAACTTGTTCGCGAATCACGGTGTTTGTTCGTGGTTACGGACGCACTCAATCCTGCGACGCAAACACGCCCCGGGGCATGCGGATGTGAGCGCCCTGGCGGGCGTCGACCACCTGGGTGATGCCCATGTCGCCGGCCACGCTCATCAATGAATACGCGTCGTTGCGGGACAGGCCTTGCTGCTCGGTGAGGAAGGTCAGCATGTCCAGCGAGGCGTTGCGTACGGCCTGGTTCAGGTCCTCGTCAAAGCCGTGGACAATCCAGCAATCCTGGGTTTCCAGCAGCGGGGACGGGAAGAAGAAGTCCTTGCGCAGGATGACCTGGAACATGACGTTCAACGACGACTCGATGGCCGTGCCGCTGACCTCGCCGTCACCCTGGGACACATGCGGGTCGCCAATGGAAAACAGCGCGCCGTCCACCGCCACCGGGTAGTACATGGTCGCGCCGGCACCGATGCGCCAGTTGTCGATGTTGCCGCCATGCAGGCCCGGGGGGATGGTGCTGATGCGTCCGCGCACATCCGGCGCCACACCTGCCGTGCCCAAGTGCGGGCGGATGGGAATCCGAACGCCCTCAAGGGTCGTCTGGTGTTCGCATTCAGGGCAGTTCGTCACACGCCCCGGCGTCAGGTACTTCTCTTTGACGTCGTAGGCATACAGCGCACGGGCATTGTGGGAATTGGCGTCCATCTGGTAGATGGTCACCCGCTCGGTCTCGTCGAACTCCTTGTACAGATACCCCCAGTTGGCGGCCAGGTTGGAGCCGTAGTGATTGCGCGGGGTCATCGACAGGTAACGCACTTCCAGTATGTCGCCGGGCCTGGCGCCTTCGACCCAGATCGGCCCGGTCATGATGTGCACGCCCGGGTTACGGTCCTCTTCCGGGATTTCCTTGAACAGCCGCCAGATGGTCTCGTCCATCATCAGCTCCGGCGCGTCGCCGGCATGGTGGGTGATGGCCTCGGCCTGAATGATGTCGCCGCTCTTGACCCTGATCGCCGGGGCCAGCGCGGCATCGAAGTAACCCCAGTGAACGTTCTCCGGCGTTGCGCGAAGCGTGTGCAAGGCCCCCGGCATCGGATGCTGGCGTCCTGAAGAAAGTGGCGTGTCGATACGCATGGCGATACCTCGTCGATGGGAGTGAAAGTCAGAGATCAAGCACAAGTCTGGCGGAGCGGGCCCGAGAGCAGCAGGGTGTGAATTCGGTGTTCAACGCCTGCTGATCGGGCGAAAAGAAATAGTCGCGGTGGTCCACTTGCCCGGCCAGCACGCCGGTGCGGCACGTGCCACACACACCCGAGCCGCAGGACTGATTGAGGTAAATCCCGCTGCGTTCCAGGGCCTGGGCCACGGTTTCATCGGCGGCCACTTCGATGCAGCGGCCGGTGGACTGAATCTGCACCTCGAACGGCTGGTCACCGTCCAGCGGCACCGGCTGTTCGCCCTGGAACCGCTCGAAGTGAATACGGTGGTCCGGCCAGCCCCTGGAGCGGGCAATGGCGCACACCTCGTCGATCAGCGACGCCGGCCCGCACACATACAGATGGCGCTCGGCGCCCGGCTCGGCGATCAGCTGCTGCAACGGCATCCTCGCGCCCCCATTGAGGTCGGAGGCGTACACCCGCGCTGCGTCTTTGAACTGCTCGCGCACGCCGGATAAAAACGCCATGTGCTGGCTGGCGCGCCCGGCGTAATGCAGCTCGAACGGGCGACCCTGGGCCTGGCATTCCAGGGCCATGCCGAGCATGGGCGTGATGCCGATGCCGCCGGCAATCAGCAGCGGGAACGCATCGTCGGCCTGCAACGGAAAATGATTGAAGGGCCCGTCGACCTGCACCGTCTGGCCTTCGTGCATCGACTCGACCACGTGCCGCGAGCCGCCACGGCCCTGGCTTTCCAGGCGCACCGCGATGCGTAAAAAATCCCGCTCATCCGGCCTGTTGCACAGCGAATACTGGCGAACGCCGGCAGCGGTGTGCAGCGCGATGTGCGCCCCCGCTGTAAAGGCGGGCAAGGCCTGGCCGTCGGCGGGCGCCAGTTCCAGCAACGTCACCTCGTGGGCGATCTGCTCACGCCTGATGACCCTGGCCACCCAGAGGCTGTCCGTCCCGACCGTAGCGTGCAGCATTGAAGGCTGCTGGGAATTTGAACCGTTCACGTGGCGAGACCCCGCAATGACTGAGGGGACAAGTGTAAGGAGCTGCACCCGGATTTCTTGGACGCACGCGCACGGGAAGTTGGACGCCTGCTCGGCAACCGCCAAGGTTTCATGCGCCTGCGGACAAGAACATCGGCCGCCCTGCTGCGAGAGTTCCGCCACAGGAAATTCTCGAACAGCAGGGGAACACGAACATGTCATCGACTCACTTGGAACCGGTCACGACTTCAGCTGCCTGGCGCGGCGACGAGTTGATCAAGAAGGGCGACTGGATCTATCACTTGAGCGCCGATCAAATCAGCGAGCTGGAAACCCTGGGCGCCGAGCTGGTGGGCAATGACCCGGACCTGCGTCGCATCGAGGTCGATGATTACCCGCTGCAGGCCTGTCGCGACGCCATCGAGGACTGGAAGCAGCGCATGGACGTCGGCCACGGCTTCGTGCTGGTGCGAGGGCTGCGCACCGAGCTGTATTCCGACGCGTTGAGCGCGGCCATCTATTACATCCTCGGCCTGCACCTGGGCGAGCCGATGCGCCAGAACGAGCTGGGCGACCTGATCGACCACATTTACGCCACCTCCGACAAGAAGCTCGAAGACCCGTCGGCGCTGTCGAAATCGATCCGCGACAAACTGCCGTTCCACTCCGACAGCTCCGACATCGTGGCCCTGATGTGCCTGCGCCCTTCGATGGAAGGCGGCGCGTCGTGCCTGGTGTCCGGCGCGCAGATCTACAACGAAATCGTGCGCCGCCGCCCGGACCTGGCGCCCTTGCTGATGCAGCCGTTCCACTGGGACTGGTTGCGTCAGGACCCGGCGGCGCCTGCCAACACCTACACCTCGCCGATCATCAGCATCGTCGACGGGGTGTTCAGCATGTATGCCGGTTCCCTGTACATCCTTACCGCCCAGGATTACCCCGAGGTGCCGCGGCTGACCGACGCACAGCGCGAACTGCTGCAGCTGTTCGAAGACATCACCTACGAGCCGGGCATGGCCATCGAGATGGACTTCCGTCCCGGCGACATCCAGTGGCTGTCCAACTACGCCGCGCTGCATTCACGTACCGAATTCACCGATTACCCCGAGCCGCAAAGACGCAGACACCTGTTGCGCCTTTGGCTGCGCCGTCGCGAGCAACGCCCGATTACACCGGGCTTTGGAAAAAGTGTGGTGCAAAACCGCACATCGCATCGAGACACCGAGGCCGACGATTCGAGGGGCAACTTTCGAATCATCAACGCCGCAGTGCCCCGAATCATTGCTTGAGCCACTGCCACTTCTATTAGTGAATGATGAGGAATTGGAAAGATGGCTATGGGACGTAACAGGTCTTCCACGCTGGCAATGGGTTTGTCTTTGTGTGTGGCATCGAGCACGGCGTTTGCGTATGGCGCAGCCGATCCGCAGGTGAGCCCGGAGGCTGAAGCGCGGATTCGGGCCCTGGTCGAGAAAATCGTGCAGGAGACCCTTGCCAGACAGGCGCAGCAGCAGACGGCCTCCACTCAAGCAGCGGCCCAGGCGCCGGTGGGCGACGATACCAAGGCGGCCATTCGTGGCATCGTCAAGGAAGAGGTCAACCAGGCCAAGGCCGAAGTGGCGAGCAACAAGGGCAGCACCTCTGCCGAGATCATCAAGGAGGTCACAGAGAAAGTAAAAATCTACGGTGTGCTCGACTACGGCCTGACCTACGTCAGCAACGAAGGCGGCAGCAGCAAGACCGGCGAGCGCGACGGGGTGAACTGGGGCAACCGGCTGGGCTTTACCGGCTCGCAGGACCTGGACTGGGGCTTGAAAGCGGTGTTCACGATCGAGCACGGCTTCAACCTCAGCGACGGCAGCACCTCGCAATACGGCACTACTTGGGGGCGTCAGGCTTACGCAGGCGTGGAAAACAAGTGGGGACGGCTGACCTTCGGGCGCCAGTACGACTTCGTCTACGACTACATGAACCAGCTGAACATCGGTGGCTACGCCACGACGTATGCCGGGCACCACGGCGACTTCGACCGCATTTCCGGGTGGCGCGTGGACCGTGCGATCAAGTTCCAGAGCGCCACGTTCGACGGATTCAAGTTTGGCATCATGTATGCAACGGATGACGCGGCCTATCCGGGTCAGGCGTCGGGCAACAAAGAAACCTTGAGCTTGGGTGCCAGCTACTTCGCCGGTCCCTGGAGCCTGTCCGCCGCGTACGTGCGGATCGACAACAACGACATCTACCCGGACCTGCAGATCGGTGTCAGCGAGCTGCTGGGCCAGCAACTGAATTTCGATGGCTCGGCGCTGATCGTCAATCAGGAAACCGCCATCGTCGGGGGTCACTACCAGTTGGGCAAGCTGACCCTGGTCGGCAACACCTCCCAGACCACCTTCAAGCGTGACGGGGATAAAGCGACCCAGCACGTCTACGAGATCGGTGGTTACTACCCCATCGCGAACAAGACCACGGCGATCATGGGTTATCAGTACTCCACCCTGGAACATGACAACTGGGACCAGGTCACTTTCGGCCTCAAACGCGACCTTTCGGACAAGACCTGGCTTTACGCCTCCTACTCGTGGATGAAGGCTTCGGACGGTGTGCGGGCCAACCAGGGCGCCGGCTGGTACCTGGATAACTCCAGCGACAACCGCCAGGACACGGCGCGACTGGGCATGGTGTACACGTTCTGATCAACGCCGACGGCTAACAGACATTTTCAGAGGATGACGACAGTGCACCGTAGAACCTTGTTGAAAGCTGTACCGCTGAGCGCCATGGCCCTGTTGCTGGCGCAGGCGGGTCTCAACCCTGCGTTGGCGGCAGAGCGCAGTGTGTCCCTGGCGTTCCCGTTCGACGTGACGAGCTGGGACCCGACCGCACGGATCATTCCCCACGCCACCTCGCTGTACAAATGCGTGTTCGACCAGCCGCTGGAATACGGGCCGGACAACCGCCTCAACGCCGGGGTCATCAGCGCCTGGACGTGGAAGAACGAAGGCCTTGAACTGGTGCTGGATTTTCGCGATGACGTCTACTTTCACAATGGCGACAAGCTGACCTCCGAGGATTTCAAATACACCTTCCTCGACCGGCCCAAGGCCGATAACAGCATCCAGCTGGGCTACATCTGGAACACCATCGCGAGCATCGAGACGCCGACGCCGACCCAGGCGGTGATCCGCTTTACCAAGCCGTTCGTGACGGCGCCGCAGTACCTGGGTTTTGCCGGCTCGTTCATCCTGCCCAAGAAATACATCAGCGAAGTGGGCATGGAGGCGTTCCTCGCCAAACCAGTCGGTTCGGGCCCCTACAAACTGGTGGATTACCAGCGCAACAGCCGCATTGTGCTGCAGGCCTTCGATAAGTACTGGGGCGGCAAGCCGGCGCTGGAAGACGTCACGATCCAGATCATTCCCAACCCGACGTCCCGGGCTTCGGCCATGCAGTCCGGCCAGGTGGATTTCAGTTTTGCGCTGCCGATCCGCGAAGCGCTGCGCCTGGGCAAACTGCCCAATCTCAGCACCGCCCTGACCGTGACCATCGACACCTACCTGATCCACATGCTCAACAAGCCGCCGCTGGACAACATCAACCTGCGACTGGCCATGCACCACGCCATCGACAAGAAGGCGCTGACCCGGGCGCTGCTCAATGACCTGCCGGAACCGCTGTCCAGTCCTTCGCCGCCCGGAACCCCAGGCTACGAAGCGGAGTTCACTTTTGCCTACGACCTGGACAAGGCCCGGGACTACATGGCCAAGGCCGGGTACAGCGAGAGCAAGCCGGCGCGCTTCCGCTTCTTCGCCACCAACGGCGTGCACCCGGTGGACAACCAGATGGCCCGGGCCATCGTGCAGATGTGGAGCAAAGTCGGCATCCAGGCGGAGCTGGAAACCATCGACATGGGCGTGTACTTCCAGTCGGTGGCGGCAGGGACGCTGGAAGGTCCGGTGCTCTGGTTCTGGAACAACTCGACGGCCGACCCGGAGCTTTACGCCGGCGCTTACCTGAACGCGGACACGGCGTTTTCCGTGTGGCGCAGCCAGGACGTGATGGATCGCCTCTCGCCGCTGTTGGTGGAGCGCGATTACGACAAGCGCATCGAGCAATACAAAGCCTTCAATCGCTGGGTAGTGGAGCAGGGTTACAGCCTGCCGCTGCTGCAAGGCGTGTCCAGTGCGGTGCACGCCAAAAAGCTGCATTACCAGGCCTACCAGAACGGCTGGATCCTCCCCGCGCAATGGAAAGCATGAGGCAACGGCCCTGATATCAGGGCCGTTTTTTTTGGGCTTTATTGGGGGTTGTCTGTCGGCGGGGCGGCCGTGTCGTCTGTCGGCTCGTCCGGGGTCAGGGAGCTTATTGGCGGGGTGCGCATTAAGGCCAAAGTCTGTGCGCAGCCGTTCAAGTGGCTGCACGGGGCGCTGGATAGACTTTCACCCAGGCGATAACAACCTCCAGACACAGCGAGAAGTGAAATGTCTCTGTTCCATTCAGATGAGTTCTTCGAAAGCCTCGGCAGTTCGGCGGCCGATGTCAGCCAATCCAACTGCCTGCCACCGCTGTGCTACACCAACGCCGCGTTTTACGAGTTCGAAAAGGAAGCGCTGTTCAACCATGAATGGCTGTGCCTGGGCCGTGAAGAATGGGTGGCCAAGCCTGGCGATTACTTCACCACCACGATCATCGGCGAACCGCTGATCATCGCGCGAAACCGCCAGGGCGAGATCAAGGCGATGTCGGCGGTGTGTCAGCACCGGGCCATGCTGGTGGCCGAAGGCGCCGGCAACACCAACGCATTTCTGTGCCCGTATCACCATTGGGCGTACAACCTAGACGGCGAGCTGATCGGCGCGCCGGAAATGCAAAGGACCGAAAACTTCCAGCGCAAGGACTTCTGCCTGCCGACGCTGAAAGTCGAGCTGTGGCAGGGCTTCATCTTCGTCAATTTCGACGTTAACGCCGCGCCGCTGGGGCCACGTTTGCTGGCCGTGGACGCCGTCTTGAAAAACTACGACCTCAAGACCGCCGAAGGCCCGCGCCCTGAACCGGGGCCGCAGTACCCGTGGAACTGGAAAGTGATGATGGAAAACAACAACGACGGTTATCACGCCAACCGTCTGCATCACGGCCCGCTGCACGATTTCGCCCCCAGCGCCCTGGCGCGGTTCCCGGACGACCTGCCGCCCGACACCGCCGGTTACTACCGCACCAACGGCACGCTGCACGCCGACGCCAGTTTCAATCCGACCCAGAAAGCCGTGCTGCCGATCTTCCCGCAGTTGACCGAGGAGGAGCGCAACCGCTTCCTGTTCGTCAACCTGCCGCCGACATTGTCGCTGGTGCTGACCTGCGACCTGGTGATGTTTCTGATCCTGCGGGCCGACGGTCCTGAAACCCATTTCAACGACACCGGCGTGCTGTGCGCACCGGGAGCCATGCGCTCGCCGGCGTTCCCGCACCTGCTGGACATGGTGTTTAACGCCTCGTCGGAAATCATCGCCCAGGACCTGCACGTGGACGAACAGGTGCAACAGGGCCTGCGCTCGCGCTTCGCCGTGCGCGGCCGGTATTCGTGGCAGGAGAGGGCGCAGAGCGATTTCAACAAGTGGGCGGTGACGCGGTATCAGGATGCCTGGCAGCGGGCCAGACCCAGCGCGCCACCGCAACTGATTCCGGTGCAGACACTGGGCAACGCTTCAGCCTGATTTGATTTTCCGGGGACAGAAACGATGAGCACCAGCCCTTCATCCGCCACGCACACAACGACGTTTCTGATTGCAGGGATTGCCCAGGTGATCGGACGCGTGATCGTCCAGGCTGCCTGGCGCCTGCCGATGCTGGTGCTCATTTCATTGATCGTGTTCATCATCCTCCGGGGCATTCCGGTGGATCCGGTGAACATGCTGATGCCGCCGGGTGCCTCCACCGAAGACATCGCGCGCATGTCCCATCAGTTGGGTCTGGACCGGCCAGTGCTGGTGCAGTTTCTGTACTGGCTGCAGGATGCGCTGCGGGGCGATTTCGGCACCTCGATCCAGACCGGGTCGCCCGTGTTGCCCATGGTGCTGGACGCACTGCCCACCACGCTTCAACTGCTGGCGTGCGGGTTTGTCGCCGGGCTGGTGCTGGGCCTGGGCAGCGGCTTGCTCAGCTTTCGGCTGCGTGGCACCCGCCATGAAAAAGTGATCATGGCGCTCAACGGCATCATGACCGCGATACCGGATTACCTCTGGGCGATCATCCTGATCGTGACCCTGGGCGTGGGGCTGCAGTGGCTGCCCTTCATCGGCGCCATCGACCCTGCGTTGCAGCCACCGCGCGTCACCGGATTTTCTCTGATCGACAGCCTGATCGACGGCAACCTTCGGGCCCTCGGCAGCGTGCTCAGCCATCTGGCCCTGCCGACCCTGACCTTCGGCCTGTGCATCGCCACGCCCATCGCCCGGATCCTGCATTCCAGCCTGACCGAGGTGTACCACGAGGATTACGTCAACGCCGCGCGACTGCGGGGCATCGGCGAGAACACCCTGTTGATGCGCCATGCCCTGCGCAACGCCGCGCTGCCGACGGTCAGCCTGATCGGCGTCCAGGCCAGTGTGGTGATCGGCGGCACCATCCTGATCGAGTCCATCTTCAGCCTGCCGGGCATCGGTGCCCTGATGCTGCGGGCGCTGGGGGCGTTCGACATCCAGACGATTCAGGCCCTGGCGCTGACTTATGCCATCACCGTACAGCTGGTGAACATGCTGACGGAGTTCGTCATGCAGCAGCTCAATCCCGCCCTTCGGAGCCCGCGATGAACGGCCAGCGTGCTCCTCAGTCCCTGTGGCGCCGGGCGCTGCGCGAACCCAGTTTCTGTGTGGGGGCCGGCTTTATGTTGCTGTTGCTGCTGATCGCGATTTTTGCCCCGGCGCTGGCGCCCCACGGGCCCAATGAGCAAGACCTGATGTCGGTCCTGCTACCGCCATTCTGGGCAGACGGCGGCACCCTGGATTATCCGCTGGGCACCGACGGCCTTGGCCAGTGCGTGCTGTCCCGCTTGCTGTACGGCACGCGGGTGGTGGTGACCATTGCCATCGCCGCGCCCATCGGCGCTGCCGCCATCGGCTGCACGCTGGCCTTGCTCGCCGGCTACCACGGGGGCTGGCTCGACTGGCTGATCAGCCGCTTTGTCGACCTGTGGCTGTCGTTCCCGGCGGTACTGCTGGCGCTGATCCTGATGGTGGCGCTGTCGCCGGGGCTGCAAAACGTGATCCTGGCCATCGTCTTCGTCGACTGGGCACGTTTCTGCCGGGTGGTGCGGGCCGACGTGCTGGTCATCCGCCGCCGTGAATACGTGGCGGCGGCCAGGATCAGCGGGGCCAAGACCCTGGGCTTGATCTGGCGCGAAATCGTGCCCGGCATCGTGCCGACCCTGATCGCGTTGATGGCGCTGGAAATCAGCATCGCCGTGGTGGCCGAGAGCATCCTGTCGTTCGCCGGGATGTCGGTCGGCTCACAGACCCCGACCTGGGGCGCAATGATCAGCGACGGGCTCAACAGCATGTATTCCTCGCCGTATCCGCTGCTGCTGCCGGTGTTCTGCATGATCCTCACCGTGCTGGCCGCCACCTTCCTGGGGCAGGGGCTGCGCCAGGCCACCGATGTGCGAACCCTTGAACGCAATGGAGCGGCCTGACATGAGCATCCTCCTTCACTCCGCCCCCACGATGTCCGCCCCCAGCGCGCTCGCCCTGACGCCGTCGGCCAAGGTCCCGCTGCTGCTGGACGTGGACAACATCAACGTCACCGCCCGCATGGGCCAGCGCACCAGTGTCGTGCTGCGGGACCTGAGCTTCAGCCTGCGACCGGGCAGCACCCTGGGGCTGGTCGGTGAATCCGGCGCCGGCAAAAGCATGATCGGGCGCATTCTGTCCCGCCAGTTGCCCAGCGGCTTTGAAGTAAGTGCCGGCAGCCTTCGATTTGACGGCGAAGACCTGCTGAACGTCTCGCCGGCCACACACCGGCAGTGGCTGGGGACGCGCATTGCGTTCATCCCCCAGGAACCGCGCACGGCGCTCAATCCGGTGCTGACCATCGGCCAGCAACTGACCGAGCACCTGTTGCGCATCGGCGTCGCGCCCCAGGAATGCCGCGAACGGTCGATCAAGGCGCTGGAGGACGTGCGCCTGCACCGGCCCGCGTCGCTGCTGGACAGCTACGCCTTCGAGCTGTCCGGCGGCATGTGCCAGCGGGTGATGATCGCCATGGCCTTTGCCAGCCTGCCGGACCTGGTGGTCAGCGATGAGGCGACCACCGCGCTGGACGTCACCAGCCAGGCACACATCGTCCGACTGCTGCGCAATCTTCAGGAGCGCCACGGCACCGCAGTGCTGTTCGTCACCCACGACATGGGCCTGGCGACCCACGCCTGCGACGAGGTGGCGGTGCTCTACGCCGGGGAGATCATGGAAAGCGGCCCGGCCAAGTTGATCTTCGGCTCGACCCTGCACCCGTACACCCGGGCGCTGCGCCAGGCGATTCCGGACCTGACCGGTCCGCTGCACACGCTCCACGCGCTCAAGGGGCAGATGCCCGGTGTCGAAACCTTTCCCGATCTGCACGGCTGTCGGTTTGCCACGCGCTGTGAGCACGCCGAGCCTGCCTGCCAGGAACAGCAACCGCCGCTGGAACGGGTCTGCGGCAGTGAGCGGCATCGGGTGCGCTGCCTGCGCTGGCAGGACATCGCGCCCCACGTCCGTGCGCAGCAGGGTGCTCATGTGGCGGGACAAGCCATGAGTGCGCTCACCCGCCTGAGCCTGATCGGGCTCAGCAAAACCTGGCCGGGGGCGCGCTCGCTGTTGCGCCGGCGCCCGGACGTGCAGGTGCTCAAGCCCCTGGACCTGACCCTCGCGCCGGGGGAATTCGTCGGCATCGTGGGCGAGAGCGGCAGCGGGAAATCGACCCTGGCGCGGCTGATCATGGGGCTGGAACATCCCACCACAGGCAGCATCGTGCTCAACGGTCAGGCGCTCTACGACAAGGCGCAGGACTGGGACCGGCGTATTTCGTCAATCCAGATGATCTTTCAGGACGCCCGCTCGGCCCTCAACCCCAAGCGACGCATCGGCCAGTTGCTGACCCAGGCCATGGAGTCCCGGGCGCATCTGCACAGCGAGCGCGCCACCCGCGCCAGTGATCTGGCCCACGACATCGGCCTGGCTGTCTCGACCCTGGAGCGCTATCCGACGCAGCTGTCCGGCGGGCAACGGCAGCGGGTCAACATCGGGCGCAGTCTGTGCAACATGCCGCAAATCCTGATCGCCGACGAAATCGTCTCGGGCCTGGATGTGTCGGTTCAGGCGCAGATCATGAACCTGCTGCTGGAGCTGCGCCGGGAGCACAAATTCTCCCTGCTGCTGATTTCCCATGACCTCGGGGTCGTGCGCTACCTGTGCAGCAAGATTGTAGTGCTGCATCAGGGTGAAGTCGTGGAAAGCGGCGACACCGAACAGGTGCTCTCGGCACCGCAGCATCCCTACACCCAGGCCCTGATCGCGGCGGTGCCGCCCACCGATCCCACGGCCATCTGGCCCCCGGTTTCTCACTCCCTGACTGAAGAATCAGCATGACTACTAGCGCCCCCTCGACCCGAATGCCGGCCTTGTTCATAGGCCATGGCACCCCGATGAACGCACTGGAGCGCAACGAATTCAGCGACAGCTGGACGGCGCTTGGCAAATGCATCGGCAAGCCCAAAGCGATTCTGATGATCTCCGCCCACTGGATGACCCGGGGCGTGGCGGTGACGGCCATGGCGACGCCGCGCACCATCCATGATTTCGGTGCGTTCCCCCAGGCCTTGTTCGACAAGCGCTACAACGCGCCGGGGGCGCCGGCGGTGGCGCAGCGCATCGCGACGCTGCTGGCGCCCATGGAGGTGACGCTGGACCAGAAGTGGGGGTTTGATCACGGCACCTGGTCGGTGTTGGTGCACCTGTACCCCGACGCCGACGTGCCCGTGTTGCAGCTGAGCATGGAAAGCAGTCAGCCACCGGCTTTTCACTACGAACTGGGGGCGCGCCTGCAACAGTTGCGCGACGAAGGCGTGCTGATTGTCGGCAGCGGCAATGTCGTGCACAACTTGTCCATGATCAACTTCGGTATGTCCGACAGTGGTTTTGATTGGGCCGTACGTTTTCAGGAACGGGTCCGGAAGATCATCGCTTCGGGGGATGATCGTTCACTCACTCAATTCCCCGACATGGGCCCTGACGCCAGTCGCGCCATTCCCACGTCCGATCACTTTCTGCCGCTGTTGTATGTATTGGGTGCGCGGGATTTAAAAGACGACGCCGTGGAATTTATTACCCCCAGTTGCGTATTTGGCTCCCTGAGCATGATGAGCATCGCGTTATGGCCGTCTGCACGGCCCTGACCAGTAGCAACTCGGAAGTGTGCGCATAGGCACTTCCTTCTTTTGAACAACACACTTCGCACTCTAAGGTTGGAACTCATGAAGATCAGCATTTTCGGCTACGGCAATATTGGCTCCGCATTAACCAAACAACTGACCCAGGCCGGTCACGAAGTTGTATTGAGCGGACGCAATCTTGATAAGGCGCGTGATGTAGCGGCGCTTTATGGCGCAACGGTTCTGCCTGTCGCAGAAGCGGCAGCGGCCAGTGATGTATTGATCATGGCCGTCTATGTTGACGGCGTAAAAGACATTGTCAGCGCTGCCGGCAATCTCACCGGTAAAGTCATCATTGACCCGACCAATCCGCTGACCGCTGATTACATGGGCCTGACCATGGGCTTCAGCACCTCAGCCGCTGAAGAAATCGCCAGACTGGTGCCGGGTTCTAACGTGGTCAAGGCGTTCAATACCTTGTTCGCTCAAGTCATCGACCAGGGGGCCGATTTCAGCGGTACACCGGCCACCGGTTTTATCGCCGGCGATGATGCCGCGGCCAAGGCTACGGTGAGTGAAATCCTCAGCGGCCTGGGTTACGACGTGGTCGATGCGGGCGGCTTGCACAATGCGCGTTACCTGGAGCCGCTGGCCGGCTTGAATATCTACCTGGGCTACGGCGCCAGCAAGGGCACCCAGATCGCGCCGACCTGGCTCACCCGCTGACCCCTGGCGGGCTGGCCAGCCTAATCGCTGGTCAGTCCGCTTTTCTGTCGACGATAGTCCCGTGGCGCAACGCCGAACGCATTACGAAACACCCGGCTGAAATGCGCCGCGTCGTTGAAGCCCCAGCGAAAGCAGATATCCGACACTGAGAGATGACGGTACTCCGGATTGCCCAGTTCGCACCGGCACCGATCCAGGCGTCGGACCCGCACGTAGTTCACAAAGCTGCTCCCGGCAGCCTCGAACAACTTCTGCACGTACCGCGCTGACACCTGATGCTCCTCGGCGACCCGTCCCAGGGACATATCCGGGTCTGCCAGGTGCTTGTCGATGCCCTGACAAATGCGCTTGAAGTGCAGCATCTTCGCCGTACCGCCAAAGTCCTGAATACTGCCCTGATGAATCAGACTCATGACCAGAAATTCAGCCAGTGCGATTTCCACCGGCCGAAGTGTGGAGGGCTCGATCGTTTCCATGTTCTCGCTCAATGACATGAGCATGTTGGCGAAGACGCGATTGACCCCGGTGTCGCACGAAAGATAGCCCACATCCACCAAGGTGGGGTTCAACACACGGGAATGAACAAGGTCGGGTGGAATCTTGACGTAGAGGATTTTGAAGTCTGATTCCGCCGTCAATGACATATCCAGACCGGTGGGCGCGTAAATAATATCGCCAACTTTGGCCGGCAGATTCAGGCCTTTGTAGCGCAACGAAAACTTGCCTTCGATAATCAGCGCCAGCCATATCGTATACGGCTGATCCGCTGACTTGCCTTCAAGTCGCAGAGGCGTACCCATCACTCTTGCGAATTCCACGCCCTGGGGGGAGGTCAGGCAACATATATCCCCGCGGAAAAGCGCTTCACCTTCACTGTAAGTGCAACCGGGCATATACAGTTTGTTCATTGCTCGCTGCCATATTTTGGCGCGCTCGGCGACAGAACAGGCGTCAGTTGAAACATTCCACGTATCCACTATCAATCTCCACACGCATTGGTTGGGTCGATAGCCTGCTTAATACTGCTTCCTGCAATAGCAATTCCGGGGTGCAAGGCAAATGACGCGCAGGCGTTCGTACTACCAGTAACCGATATACAGCGTTACTGCCGTGAGCTATCCAAGGCGGGTATTAATCCTGCTCAATGCGTTGCAGGTAATGTGCCAGATCCAACAAGCCAGCCCCACGGCCCCGAACCACTGGCGATCACGGTTTGCCTGATACACCGCATCGGTCGAGCGCGACCCCGGAGCCTCCCGCTGGTCGTCAGCTCCTACAGGTCGGTGGTCTGGCGCAGTTTTACGCGTGTGCCGCAGAACCGCTGTAGGAGCGAACTTGTTCGCGAAGCGAGGTGTCAGGCGACAGAGATATGCCGGTAATCCCGGCCTCATCGCGGGCAAGCGCGCTCCTACAGGTCCGTGGTCTGGCGCAGGTTTATGCGTGTGTCGCAGAACCCCTGTAGGAAAGGGCTTGCGCCGCGACGGCAGGATGGAGGTGATAGACTAATAAAATCAATACCCACACCAAGGCGAGCAAATCAGCGCCGAACATTTCG
>NZ_JBEGED010000021.1:0-43239 GCF_040202885.1 Xanthomonas sp. WHRI 1810A | reverse complement strand
GGTTTCAGGGACCACATAACTCCCGTTACCCCCGCCCCCAGGGGGGGCACGCGCGCCCCACCCGGCCCGGGGCGGGCCGCTGTGTAATGGGGGTGGCGCATACCCCCTTTCGGCGCGCGCTTGCCCGCGAAGGCTATGTGTCAGGCGATAGAGATATACCGGCAATCCCGGCCACATCGCGGGCAAGCGCGCTCCTAAACTTTCGGATTTGACGCGATTCTTTGCGTTGCACTCGGATAGGTTGGAGCGAGGCTTGCCCGCGAAGCCAAGACCCCGCGGTGTCAGCTACAACGCAGACTCAGCTTCGCGGGCAAGCCTCGCTCCAACGGCGTCCTGCCTCAGTCAAACCCGGCCACCAACGATCCCGTTCTCGGCAAAAACCGGCCCTGCCGCTCGCCTTGCGGCTGGCCGTCGGCGTAGCTCAGATGGCCGTTGACCCACACGCCATCAATCCCTTCGGCGGCGCGTTGCGGGTCCTTGAAATCGGCGACGTCGCGCACGGTCTCGGGGTTGAACAACACCAGGTCCGCCCAGTAGCCCTCGCGAATGAGCCCGCGCTCGTGCAGGCCGAAACGGCTGGCAGTCAGCCCGGTCATCTTGTGCACGGCGGTGTGCAGCGCGAACAGACCCAGGTCTCGGCTGAAATGCCCCAGCACCCGGGGGAACGCGCCCCACAAGCGCGGGTGGGGGAACGGGTCTTCGGGCAAGCCGTCGGAACCGATCATCGACAGCGGATGCTTCAGAATATTCTGTACGTCGTTTTCATCCATGCCGTAGTACACCGCCCCGGCCGGTTGCAGGGCGCGTGCGGCGTCGGTCAGGGAAACGCCCCAGTCGGCGGCAATGTCTTTCAGGTCGCGGCCGCCCTGGTCAGGGTGCGGCGTCGACCAGGTGATGGTGATGCGGAACGCGTCGGTCACCTGTTTCAAATCCAGGGTCGAGGAGCTGGCCGCGTAGGGGTAGCAGTCACAGCCAACGGGGTGGTCCAGCGCGGCCTTTTCCAGGGACGCCAACAGCTGCGGGCTGCGGCCCCAATTGCCGGCGCCGGCGCATTTGAGGTGGGAAATCACCACCGGCGATTTGGCGTGTCGTCCGATGGCGAACGCCTCGTCCATGGCCTCCAGCACCGGTTCGAATTCGCTGCGCAAATGCGTGGTGTACACCGCGCCGAACGCGGTCAGTTCTTCGGCCAGTTGCTTGACCTCATCGGTCTCGGCACTGAACGCCGACGCGTACGCCAGCCCGGTGGACAGCCCCAATGCGCCGGCTTCCAGGCTGTCGCGCAGCTGTTGGCGCATGGCGCTGATTTCTTCGGGCCGGGCGGTGCGAAAAAGATCGTCCAGGTGATTGCTGCGCAGCGCCGTGTGGCCGATCAAGGCCGCGACGTTCACCGCGGGCCGCGCCGTGTCCACCGCAGCGGCGTAATCGCTGAAACGCGGGTAGGCAAACGCCGTGGCCGGGCCCAGCAGGTTCATCGGGTCCGGCGGCTCGCCGGTCAGCGTCACCGGTGAGGCGCTGATCCCGCAATTGCCGACGATCACCGTGGTCACGCCCTGGGTGATCTTGGGCAGCATTTCGGGCTTGCGAATCACCACCGTGTCGTCGTGGGTGTGGACGTCGATGAAACCGGGGGCCAACACGCGGCCGGCGGCGTTGATTTCTTCTGTCGCGGTCACGCCGTCGAGGTTGCCGATGCGCTGGATGCGCCCGTCGCGAATCGCCACGTCGGCGCGAAAGGCCGGAATGTCGCTGCCGTCGATCACCTGCGCGTCGCGAATGATCAGGTCATAAAGCATGGTTCAGTCTCCGAGGGGCAGGCCGTCGTCGCCGCCGCGATAGTCATCCAGGGCCAGCTTGATCCGGCGCAGGCGTTCCTGATTCTCTTCAGGGGCGGCCAGCGCCAGTTCGGTGGCGAGCACGTCGAGGGTCAGCAGCATGCCGTAGCGCGCCGCCGTGGGTTTGTAGATGAAATTGGTTTCGGCAATCTGCAGCGGCAAGACCACATCGGCCAGTCGGGCCAGGGGTGAGTCGGGCAGGGTGATGGCGAGGAGTTTCGCGCCGTAACTGCGGGCCAGTCTGACGGCCTCCAGCAGTTCCGGCGTGCGGCCGCTGAGGGAGCAGGCGAGGATGGCGTGCTCCGGGCCCAGCGTGGCGGCGATCAGGCGCATCATCACCGGGTCGCGGCAGGCCGCAATCGGGTAGCCCAGGCGCACCAGCCGGGTCTGCAGTTCCTCGCTGCACAGGCTGGAGCAACCGCCCATGCCGAAGGCGTGAAGCATCTTCGCCGGGGTCAGCAGGCCCACGGCGGCGGCGAAGCGAGATTCTTCAAAACCGGCCAGCTGCTGGCGCAGGGTCGATTCGATGTCGCCGACGATCTGCGCAAAAAATGCTGACTGCTCGGGCGCCTGCTCCGGGGTGAGAAACCGGCTGCCGACGCCGCTGGCCTGGGCCAGTTGCAGGCGCAGGTCGCGCAGGTCGCGGCAGCCGATGCTGCGGGCGAAACGCGACAGGGTGGCGCTGCTCACCTCGGCCTGTTCCGCCAGATCATCCAGGCTGGCGCTGGCGGCAAAGGCCACGTCACTGAGGATCAGCCTGGCAATCCGCCCTTCGCCGGCGCTGAACGACCCTTGTCGCGCACGGATCTGGTAAAGAATGTCCACTCAGAGCACCTGCGCCAGGCCGAGGGTCAGGGCGAAAGCGATGACAGAGATCAGGGTTTCCAGCACCGTCCAGGTCTTGAAGGTCTGGGCCACGGTCATGTTGAAGTACTCCTTGATCAGCCAGAAGCCGCCGTCGTTGACGTGGGAAAAGATCACCGAACCTGCGCCGGTGGCCAGCACCAGCAACTCCGGGTGCGGATAACCCAGGCCGAGCGCCACCGGTGCCACGATCCCCGACGAGGTGGTCATCGCCACCGTGGCCGACCCGGTGGCGACCCTCATCAATGCGGCGAACAACCAGCCCATGAGCAGCGGCGACAGGTGAAAATCCTGGGCCAGGCTGACGATCTCGTTGGTGACGCCGCTGTCCACCAGAATCTTGTTCAGACCGCCGCCGGCTCCCACCAACAGCGTGATGCTGGCCGTGGGCGCCAGGCATTCCTGGGTGAACCTGAGGATTGAGTCCCGGTTGAAGCCCTGGGCGATACCCAGTGTCCAGAAGCTTAGCAACGTGGCCAGCAGCAGGGCGATCACCGAATTACCGATGAACAGCAGGAAGCTGTTGAACCCGCTGCCCGGCGTGCTGATGAGGTTGGCCCAGCCGCCCAGCAGCATCAACGCCACCGGCAGCAGAATCGTGGCCATGGTCAGGCCGAAGCTGGGCAGCTTTTCGCGGGGCTCGCGGTCGAGAAATTGCTTGGCCAGCGGGTTGTCTTCGGCCAGATGGATGCGCGGGACGATGAATTTAGCGTAGATCGGCCCGGCGATGATCGCGGTTGGGATGCCAATGAGGATGGCGTAAAACAGGGTTTGCCCCACCGAGGCGCCGTAGGCCTGTACCGCCAGCATCGCGGCAGGGTGCGGCGGCACCAGGGCGTGGACCACTGACAGACCGGCAACCATGGGCAGGCCCACCATCAGGATCGACACCCCGACCCGGCGCGCGACGGTGAAGGCGATCGGCACCAGCAGCACAAAGCCCACTTCGAAGAACAGCGGCAGGCCCACCACAAACGCGATGCAGACCATGGCCCAGTGCGCGTTGCGCTCGCCGAAGCGGTTGATCATGGTGCGCGCTACCTGCTCGGCGCCGCCGGATTCGGCCATCATCTTGCCGAGCATGGTGCCCAGCGCCACCACCAGGGCAATGTGCCCCAGGGTCTTGCCGACCCCCGCCTCGTAAGACGCGACGATGCCGGTGGCGGGCATGCCGGCCACCAGCGCCAGGCCGATGGACACCAGGGTGATGACGACAAACGGATTGAGGCGGTAGCGGGCGATCAACACGATCAAGGCGATGATCGCGACAGCAGCGTAGACCAGCAGTGACAGACCAGAGGAGGGCGGCATTGTTGTTGTCCCTGTTTTCGTGGAAGGAAATTAACTTACACGAAACAGAGTAAATATGACTAATTATGAAAATTAATTTCGTCTGTTGGAGCGAGACTTGCCCGCGAAGCTAAGACCTCGGTGGGTCAGGCACACCGCGTGTTCAACTTCGCGGGCAAGCCTCGCTCCAACAGGTTCTGCCCGCGACTGGAAATGTCGCGGGACTCTGTAGGAGCTGACGACCAGCTGGAGGCTCCGGGGTCGCGCTCGACCGATGCGGTGGGTCAGGCACACCGCGTGTTCAGCTTCGCGGGCAAGCCTCGCTCCAACAGGTTCTGCTGCGCCGACGAGTTTCGTCGACTACCGCCCGCTGAACCGCTCGCGATACGCCTGGGGGGTGACGGACACGGCGCGCAGGAAGCTGCGGCGCAGGGTTTCTTCGGTGCCGAAACCACACCGGTCGGCGATCCGTTTGATCGGCAGGGCGCTGTCACCCAGCAATCGCCGCGCCGCTTCCACCCGCAGTTGCTCGATGGCCCGCGCCGGGGTGTTGCCGGTCTGGGCGCGGTAGTGGCGCACGAAGCTGCGTTCGCTCATGCCCACCTGAGCGGCGAGGGTGGACACCGACAAATCACTGGCCAGGTTGTCCAGCATCCAGGCGTGCAGGTCGGCGAAGCGACTGTCTTCGGTGCGCGTGGCCTGCTGCATCGACAGCGCGGTGCTGAATTGCGACTGCCCGCCGGGCCGCTTGAGGAACACCACCAAATCTTGCGCCACCGCCAGCGCAATGCTACGGCCCAGATCCGCTTCCACCAGCGCCAGCGCCAGATCGATGCCGGCGGTGACACCGGCCGACGTCCACAGGGCGCCTTCGTTGATGAAGATCGGCTCCGCATCCACTTGCACCCGAGGGAATCGCTGGGCCAATAGCGCGCAGCTGTCCCAGTGCGTGGCGACGCGGTGTCCATCGAGCACGCCCGCCTGCGCCAGCATGAACGCACCGGTGCACACCGACGCCACGCGCCGGGCCGACGCCGCGTGTTCACGCACCCAGTGCACCAAGTGCTCATCCTGCAACGCTGTGTGTACGCCCCAGCCGCCGGCGATGATCAGCGTGTCGGACGGGGTCGTCGGCAGGGGAAAAGTCTGCAGCCCCAGCCCGGCCGATGACAGCACGCTGCCCGGCTGGCTGGCGATCACGCTCGGTGCATAAGGCGCGGGCTGGCCCCGCTCAATGGCTTGCACGTTGGCCGAAGCGAACACCTGCAATGGGCCGGCGACATCCAGCAGCTGCACATCAGGGAAGGCAAGGACATGAACGGCTTTTGGCGCATCGGGCATGGGCGGACCTGACAATCAGTGATTGGCGTGAAAGGTGGGGAATCTGGCGTATCCGCCAAAGCGTATCTGGCTAATCTTGGTTCGTCCACCCAACGCTCACGTTGTAGGAGCGCGCTTGCCCGCGATGACGATGGGTCAGGCGCTAGAGATGCGCTGGATGTACCGGCCTCATCGCGGGCAAGCGCGCTCCTACACATCACCTCGACCTGACCAAGGAATACTCCCATGACCCTGCACATCGGCATTCTGCTGTTTCCCAAGGTTCAGCAACTGGACCTGACCGGTCCTTACGACGTCTTCGCCACGCTGCCCGGCGTCACCGTGCATCTGCTGTGGAAAGAGCTGGAACCTGTGACCTCCAGCACCGGGCTGTTGATGATGCCTACCCGTACATTTCGCGGTTGTCCGCCGCTGGACGTGATCTGCGTCCCCGGCGGCGTCGGCGTCGATGCGCTGATGGAAGACCCGGAAACCCTGGCCTTCATCCAGCAGCAAGCCGCGACCGCCAGCTACGTGACCTCGGTCTGCACCGGCGCGCTGGTGTTGGGCGCCGCCGGTTTATTGAAAGGCCGCCGCGCGACCACCCACTGGGCGTCCCATGAATTGCTGGCGCAATTTGGCGCGATCCCGGTGCATGAGCGTGTGGTGCGTGACGGCAAACTGATGACCGGTGGCGGCGTGACGGCGGGCATCGACTTCGCCCTGACCCTGATCAGTGAGCTGTTGGGTGAGGAAAAAGCCCAGCTGGTGCAGTTGCAGCTGGAATATGCACCGGCGCCGCCCTTCGATTCCGGCCGTCCGGACACCGCGTCGCCCCAGGTGCTGGCGCTCGCCGAAGAACGGGCGGCGCCGGGTTTGATGGTGCGTCGGGAGATTGTTCAGCGGGTGATTGCGGGCAAGGTGGTACAGAACGCCGCGGGTTGACATGTGATTCCTGTGGGAGCGGACCTGTCCGCGAATGCGGTGATCCTGACGATGAAGATTTGTCGGATGTAAGGGCCTCTTCGCGGACAGGTCCGCTCCCACGGGAGATGCGCGAGGCCTCAGGTTTCAGTTACAGCACGGCTTTAGCGTGAAGATGCGCCCGCTTGGCCACCGCATACCCGTTGGAGCGAGGCTTGCCCGCGACTGGCGCGCCTAAACCGCTTCCTTCTTGATCTCATACCAGCACAAGAACACGTCCAGCGCCGATTCCAATACGGACGTCTGTTTCTCGGGCGTCAGCAGCGGCTCGTTCAGTGTGACCTGGGGCCAGAAGGCGAACGTCTTGAGCAGGGCGTGCAGCTGATGGGCGGCAAAGGCCGGTTCCACACCCTTCACGCGACCGTCGTGCTGGGCGGCGCGAATCCATATCGTGAACGATTCTTCCCGCTGATTGAGCCGGTTGACCCAGGTCTGCGCGCGATCCGGCGAGTGAATGGTCGCGCCAATGGCCACCCGCGCCAGGTCGATAAAATTGCTGTCACTCAACGTTTTCATCTTGGCCTTGAGCATGTCCCGCAGTTGATCGCGCAAGGCAACGTCGGGGCGGTAAGAGGCGTCCGGCTGATTGCTCGCGTTAGTCCAAAGGCGCTGGAGGATTTCGGCGAACAGCTCTTCCTTGCTGGGGAAATGGTTGTAGACCGTGCGCTTGGACACCTCGGCCCGCGCGGCGATACGGTCCATGCTGGTGACTTCGAAACCGTGATCGCGGAACTCGGCAATGGCTGCCAGTACTATGGATTCACGTTTTCGGTCGGTCAGGCGCAAGGGAGCGGTCATCGGATTCACTTCAGGAAAATTACACTCGGCAGTTTACTTGTCCTTGCGCTTGATGCAAGCTAGAAACTACACTGTGTAGTGTAAAAGCCGGTTACAACTTCTGGCTTACGTCTCGCCGTCGTATGCAACATCCTGCAAAGCGTTCGCCCCTTGCACACCCTCCACCGTTCCATTGGAGTCAGCACCCATGGCCATGCCCGAAAACCGAAACGACGCCACTTCGTTGCCTGTCCTGTCCCGGCACGAGGGTCGTTACAGCAATCACAAACCAATGAACCGCCTGGGCTTTCTCAAAACCCTGCGCATTTTCTGGAACTCGGTGGTCAACAAGCCGGCGCACACCCGACCGGCCGGCGACATCCCGGTGGTGCCACTGTCACGTCAGCAACTGCTGGCAGCGCCCAACAACACGGTTTACCGCCTGGGGCACTCCACGGTTCTGCTGAAAATGCGCAACCAGTATTTCCTCACCGATCCGGTCTTCGCCGAGCGCGCGTCCCCGGTGCAATGGGCCGGACCCCAGCGCTTCCACCAGCCGCCCATCAGCCTCAACGACTTGCCGCCGCTCAAGGCGGTGATTCTGTCCCACAACCACTACGACCACCTGGACCACATGACCATCCAGGTGCTCAAGGACAAGACCGAGCACTTCATCACGCCGATGGGGGTGGGCGACACCCTGATCGAGTGGGGCGTGCCGGCCGCGAAAGTGCAGCAGCTGGATTGGTGGCAATCCACTGAAGTCCACGGCATCCGCTTTGTGGCCACACCGGCCCAGCACTTTTCCGGCCGCACTCTGCGCGATGGCAACCAGACGCTGTGGGCCTCGTGGGTGATCCTCAACGATCAGCAGCGGATTTTCTTCAGCGGCGACACCGGCTATCACAGTGGTTTCAAACTGATTGGCGAGCAGTACGGCCCGTTCGACCTGACGCTGATGGAAACCGGTGCCTACAACGTCGACTGGCCGGACGTGCACATGCAGCCCGAGGAAACCCTTCAGGCGCACCTGGACCTGCGGGGCAAATGGCTGCTGCCGATTCATAACGGCACTTTCGACTTGGCGATGCACGCCTGGCACGAACCCTTCGACCGGATTCTGGCCCTCGCCTGGGAGCGCAGTGTGTCGATCACCACGCCACAAATGGGCCAGCCGTTCTACGTGGATTACCCCAACCGTGGCGAGGCGTGGTGGACGACGGTGGAAAGCGTCCCGAATGACGGGCCCGGGGAACCGGCTACTCGTGGTTTGCAGGGTTGCTCTCGTCGTCGGGATCCTTCGGCGAACGCGGTCTCGGGTGCTCGCCCTGTTCGTTGAGCTGCTTGTGTTTCTCGCCCACATTGCCGGCGTTTTCCGGTTTGTGATCAAGGTCTTCGCGTTTCGATTCCTGGGTCATGCACATGTCCTCGGGTTGAAAGGGTACGGCGCAGCGCTTCAGCGTTTCATCGCTTCGATCAACCTCAGCGCTTCGTCCCTGTACAGCGGTTGTTTCATGCGTTCGGCCAGCATGGCCATTTCCCGCCCACGCTCGCAGGCCACCACGGCCACGACGCTGCCCTGGTGGCAGAGCAGGGCGAGAAAGTCGAAGGTCTCGGGCTCGCCCAAATACACGATTTGATCCCACTGGTCGGCGTGGCCCAGGTAGTCCAGGCGCTTGCCGAAGTGGAAGGTCCAGAAAAACGGCACGTCCAGATAACGCTCGTCGCCGCCCAGCATGTTGCTGGCGGCGATGCGCGCCTGTTGCTGGGCCAGGCGCCAGTGCTCGATGCGCAGCGGCTGGTCACCCAGCGGGAAGGTGGCGATGTCGCCGGCTGCCCACAGGTCGTGGGAGACCCGCATGCCGCCGTCGACCTTGATCGAGCCGTCCTTTTCCAGCGCCACGCCGTCGATAAACTGGGTTGCCGGATCAACGCCGATGCCGACCAGCGCCAGGTCAACCGCCATCCGTTCGCCGTTGCTCAATACTGCGGTTTCAAGCGCCGTACCCGACTCGTCACTTTCAAAATGACTGACCTCGACGTGAGTGCGGAACAGCACGCCATTGGCCTCGTGCAACGCCCGGATCGCCCGACCGATGCGCTCACCGAATTGCGCGGCGAAGGGCACTTCGTGGCGCGCCAGTACGGTCACTGCGATGTTGTTCTTGCGCAGGGCCGAGGCCGCTTCCAGCCCGATGAAGCTGTCACCGACGATCAAGGCGTGGGCGCCTGGCGGGGTCGCGGCCAGGATGGCAGCGGCATCATCACGCTGGCGCAGGGTCATGACCTGAGGGAGTTCCGCGCCAATCAACGGCAGGTCCCGGGGCTCGCCGCCGGTGGTCACCAGTGCGGCGTCGTAATCGAAACGACGGCCGTCGGCGATGATCACGCGCTTGTTCACCGCATCCAGTTTCATCACCTCGCCCCACACCCGTTCGATGCGCTGCCGGGCATAGAAACTGTCGTCGCGCAGGGGTGGAATCTCGTCGGGGGACATGTCGGTGGCGAGCACAAATTTGCTCAGGGCGGTGCGGTCGTAGCCGGGCTCGCGCTCGCGGTCGATGAGCAGCAACCGCCCGTTGAAACCCTTTTCCCGCAGCGCGCTGGCCGCCGCAGTGCCGGCCGCGCCCGCGCCGATAATCACAAAGCAGCGCTCATCGGGTTCGAGGGTGAGGGTGGGCGGCGGCAGCGGTTGATCGTCGACGTGCACCTGCCCGTCGATCAACTGCGTGGGGTAACGGATCAGGGCGTCCATCGCGGGCGGCTCGCACAAGCTGCCGTCATTCACCGCGAATTCGGCCTTGTGCCAAGGGCAGATCAAATGGCCGTTGCACACCGCGCCGTCGGCCAGTGGCGCACCAGCATGGGGGCACTCAGCCTGGTAGGCATAAACGTCAGCGCCCGCCCGCAGGAGCAGGATTTTCTTCTCGCCGATTTCGATCTGGACGCCTCGATCCTCACGAAGATCAGTCAGTTCAGCGACTCGGTGCAAAGGCATGGATTTTATCCTTATTGGCTTTCTGTTGTGAGTCAGGGGCCGATGAGGAGGTTCAGTGAGATTGATGAACCGTGGAAGGGAGCTTGCTCGCGATGAGGCCGGTAAATCCGAACCTCTCTTCCGGACCTGAATAGGCCAGTCGAGTGCAGCACCTGTGGGAGCGGACCTGTCCGCGAAGGCCAGTCATCAGGCGCAAAAGATGCTTCGTATGTACCGCCCTCTTCGCGGACAGGTCCGCTCCCACAGGTGCTGCGCTCGGGTCTGTTTGGAATCAGCGCACCAACCCCAACCGCTCATGCCAGTCGGCAATCGATTCTTCCGGGTAGTGCTCGAACTGCTGGTCATTCGGCCCGGCCTGGACTTCGACCCACGAGGCCTTGGAATCCAGCAGCAAATGCGTGTGTTCCGGCGGGGTGGGCAGGGGCGTGTCGATGGCCGAGGCGAAGGGATGGATCAGGTCCGGCCACTCGGGGCTGAACAGCCACAGCGCACTGCCGCAGTGTTTGCAGAAATGCCGTTCGGCGCTGCTGATATGCACCGGCTGATCGCCGTCACGCATTTTCGCGTGGTAGATGGAAATGCTGGCTTTGCCCTTGACCTTCAGGCTCTTGGCGTCGCCGCCCAGATTGATCGCGTAACCGCCACCGCCCTGGGTCTTGCGACAGATCGAGCAGTAGCACCGTTGATAAGGGTAGGGGTGAGCGCTGTTGAGGCTGAATTCCACCTCGCCGCAATGGCATGAACCTTCCAGATGCATGGGCGTGTCTCCTCTGTGGTCGCAAAAATCGTTTTCACAGCGTCTAGACCGCAGACAGGGACGATGTGCGCAGTTTTTGTGACGTCGATCTCAAACGCCCGTTCGCAATTATCATTTTCCGCCGGCTCAAGAAGCGCTCGGGCGCGTCGATAGCCACTACGTCGTCAGACGACTTTTCGACCCTACCGCCTCCAACAATATCGAGCTTCGCCATGAACCTACGCAACTTGACCATCGCCCGCCGCGCCGGACTGGGCTTCACCTTGATTGCCCTGCTGGTGGCACTGCTTGGCTGGTTTGCCCTGGCGCAAATGTCGACGATCCGCCAGAGCGAGATTGCCGTGGAAGGCAACTGGCTGCCAAGCATGCGGGTCGTGAACGACATCCGTGAAGCCATGCTGCGCATCCGCACCATTTCCCTGCGCGTGGCGCTGGACACCGACCCCAAGAACGTCAGCGTGTACAAGGGCCAGATGGACGCGCGGTCCAAGGTGCTGGGCGAAAAACTCGCGACCCTCGACACCTTTGTGGACACCCCTGAAGAGCGCGGCATGTACGACAAGTTTCGCGCGACCCTGGCTGACTATCAGGCGGGCCTGACGCAATCCTTCGTTTTGGCGGAGAAGGGCGACCTGCCGGCGCTCAACAAGCTGTTGCTGGTGGACATGAAAACCGCGGTGGACAACTCCGGCGCGCAACTGGGCGAGCTGGCCGATTACTACGCTCGTCAGGTTGAAAGCGAAGGCCAGGCGGCCGAGGCGCAGTACGGCAAGTCGCGCAACGTGGTACTGATCTTCGTCGTGATCGCCGCGCTGGCCACCGTGGTCCTGGCGTTGTGGCTGACCCGCAGCATCGTTCGCCCGCTGGGAGACGCCGTGACCGCCGCCGAGCACGTGGCCAAAGGCGACCTGACTCAGGTCATCCGCATCGAAGGCCGGGACGAAGTGACCCGTTTGCTGCGGGCACTGGAACTGATGCAAAGCAACTTGCGCAGCACATTGGGCCTGATCGGCAATTCGGCCACGCAACTGGCGTCGGCCGCCACCGAGCTGAACGCGGTGACTGAAGACAGCCATCGCGGTCTGCATCAGCAGAACACCGAAATCGAGCAGGCCGCGACCGCGGTCAACCAAATGACATCGGCGGTGGAAGAGGTGGCACGCAACGCGGTGTCCACGTCCGAAGCCTCCAGCCAGTCCAATACTGCTGCCCAGGAAGGCCAGGCGCGGGTGATCGACACCGTTCGCTCGATCCAGACCCTGTCGGGCAACGTCCAGGACACCTCGGTGCTGGTGCAGAAACTGGCCGACCAGTCCCAGGACATCGGCAAAGTGCTGGACGTGATCCGCTCCATCGCCGAACAGACCAACCTGCTGGCCCTCAACGCCGCCATCGAGGCCGCGCGTGCGGGCGAGTCGGGCCGTGGTTTTGCGGTAGTGGCGGACGAAGTGCGGGCCCTGGCCCATCGCACCCAGCAATCGACGCTGGAAATCGACAAGATGGTCACCTCCATGCGCAGCGGTTCCAGCGACGCGCTGACCTCGATGCTGACCAGCCGCTCCCGGGCCACCGAGACCCTGGAACTGGCGCAAGGCGCGGGCGAGTCGCTGACGCAAATCACGGCGTCGATCAATCAGATTTCCGAACGCAACCTGGTCATCGCCAGCGCTGCTGAAGAACAGGCCCACGTGGCGCGCGAAGTGGACCGCAACATCGTCAACATCCGCGACCTGTCGCTGCAATCCTCGTCCGGCGCCAACCAGATCAGCGCCTCCAGCCACGAACTGTCACGCCTGGCCGCCGAGCTCAACCAAGTGGTCGCCCGCTTCCGCGTTTGATTGATCAGGTCGGAGGGAGCTTGCTCGCGATTCGGTCTTCGGCACCCCTGGATGTTAAGGATGTACCGGCCCATCGCGAGCAAGCTCCCTCCCACGGATCTGTGTCTGGACGGGATTTGACGGGCGCCTCGGTTGTTGTAGGAGCGCGCTTGCCCGCGATGGCTTTCGTGCATTCACTGCATCTCTGTCACCTGGCTTCAGTCTTCGCGGGCAAGCGCGCTCCTACAGTCCGGGGGTGTACTCAGCTTTTGCGGGCTACCCAGCACCTGCCGTTCAGCCTTCACTTGCCTGCACCCATCCTCCGCTTGCATGATTCCCCCCGACTAATAATTCCGGGCGGGACGAACCTGCCGATCAGATAGGTGAGCGTGAATGGATCATGTCAATCGAGGGTTCAGCAGCTGGCTGGGTGCGCCAGGTCATCGGGACTGGCTGTCACGGGAAGGGAGTCGGCTGCTGGCGTTTGCCAAAGCCGCGCAAATGCCTCAGGGCTTCGGCAATCTTGATGACCACGGACGGCTGCCTGCCGATGCCGTCGCCGAAACCATGAACACCGCCCGCATGACCCACAGTTTTGCCATGGCCCACATCAACGGGCTGCCCGGATTCGGCGCTCTGGTCGATCACGGCATCGCCGCCCTGGCCGGACCGTTGCGCGATGCCGAGCACGGCGGCTGGTTCGCCAGACCCCTGGAACACAGCACCGACACCGGCAAGGCCGCGTACCTGCACGCGTTCGTCGCCCTGGCCGCCAGTTCTGCCGTGGTTGCCCGGCGCCCTGGCGCTCAAGCGTTGCTGGAGCAGGCCATTCATACCATCACCCAGCACTTCTGGAGCGAAGACGAAGGCGCCATGCGCGAATCCTTCGCCCGCGACTGGAGTGACGAAGAAGCCTATCGCGGTGCCAACAGCAACATGCACAGCACCGAAGCGTTTCTGGCCCTGGCCGACGTGACCGGCAACGCGCAATGGCTGGACCGTGCCCTGCACATCGTCGAACGGGTGATTCATCAGCACGCGGCCGGCAACCAGCATCAGGTCATCGAACACTTCGACACCCAGTGGCAACCGCTGCGCGAGTACAACCACGACAAGCCCGACGACGCCTTCCGCCCCTACGGCACCACCCCGGGCCATGCGTTTGAGTGGTCGCGCCTGATGCTGCACCTTGAAGCCGCCCGGCAGAAAGCGCAATTGCCGAACCCGTCCTGGCTGCTGGCGGACGCGCGGGGGCTGTTCGAAAACGCTTGCCGTTATGGCTGGGACGTCGATGGTGCGCCGGGCATCGTCTACACCCTGGACTGGGAAAACCGCCCGGTGGTGCGCCATCGCCTGCACTGGACCCACGCCGAAGCGGCCGCAGCGGCCGGCGCCTTGCTCCAGCGCACCGGCGAGGAACAGTACGAAACCTGGTACCGCCTGTTCTGGGATTTCAGCGACACCCATTTCATCGACCGCGAACACGGCAGCTGGCGCCATGAACTGAACCCGGCCAACCAGCCCAGCGCCGACATCTGGCCCGGCAAACCCGATCTTTACCACGCCTACCAAGCGACGCTGTTGCCGATGTTGCCCTTGGCGCAAAGCCTGGCGACGGCGCTGGCAAGGTTAGTCTGATGACATCGCGGCGCTCGAAACGTCGCCGCGTCCCCCGTGCAAGGTCAAACGACGGGGTTTAGCCCCAGCGCCAACACTTGCCGACACTCCAGCACCAGGCTGGCCCCGCCGGAGGGGCTGACGCCGATGTGCAGTTTGAAGCCGTGCAGGTTGACGATGGCGGCGACGATGGACAGGCCCAGGCCGAAACCGCTTTGCTGGTTGCCGCTGTCGCTGCGGTAGAAGCGCTTGAACACCGCCTCGCGTTCCGCTGCAGGAATGCCGGGGCCGGTGTCCTGGACTTCGATGAAGGTGGCGTCGCCGTCGGCGCGGGCGATCAGGCTGACCTTGCCCCCGGCCGGGGTGAACTTGATCGAGTTGCTCAGCAGGTTCGACAGCGCTTCGAACAGCAACGCCCGGTCCCCCACCAGCGGCGGCAGGTCCTGGGCAATCGTCAGTTCCAGCGACACACGGCCTTCCTCGGCCAGGGGCAGGTAAAAATCGTGCAGCTCCTGCAACAGCGGGCGTGGGTCCAGCCGATCAAACGCCGAACGGCGTTGATGGTCTTCCAGCTCGGAAATCCGCAGCAACCCACGAAAGCGCGCCATCAGGGTGTCGGCGTCGGCGATGACCTGAACCATTTGCTCGCCCAGTGGTGAGTCTTCCGGGGACTGCTGCTGAATCCGGTACAACTGCGCCCGCAGGCGGGTCAACGGGGTGCGCAGGTCGTGGGCAATGTTGTCGCACACGCCTTTGACCTCGTTCATCAACCGCTCAATGCGGTCGAGCATGGCGTTGACGATGTCCGCCAGCATGTCCAGTTCGTCGCGTCGGTCAGACACCGGCAGGCGACGGGCCAGATCGCCGGTGACGATGGCTTCGGCGCTGGCCTGGATCCCGCGGATACGCTGCAACGGGCGCCGACGCAGCAAGTGCCAGCCGGCGATCCCCGGCAGGATGGTCAGCGAAATACCCCACAGCAGCGCCCGCAGAATCAGCGTGGTGACGGCGAACAGCGAACCGTTGTCACGCACCAGCACCAGCCAGCGGTCGTCGAGGGTGTGGATGGCCACGGCGTCGCAGCTGGCGCGCGGCAGGTCCGGGTCGTCGGAATCGATGCAGGTGTCCAGCTCCGAGATCTGCCCGTTGAGCGGCAGGCCGGTGGGGATCGCGTGGATGGGGCCGCTGATGGGCGTAAGGTCTTTGTCGAACAGGCCGTAGGCGTCCACCGAGCGCATGTCGAACTTGTCGCTGTTGGCCAGCGCGTCGTCCAGTTGCTCGCCTTCAAAACGCGAGAACAACTGCTGGCGCTGCATCAGCGAGTGGCGGGCGAGGGTGTTGAGGTAACTGGTGACTTCCCAGTACAGCACCCCCATCAGGATGCTGCTCCAGGCCACGAACAAGAAACTGTAGAGCGCCAGCAACCGGCTGCTGGAAGAACGCCAGCCCTTAGACGGGTTCGGCAATGACATATCCTGAGCCTCGAACGGTTCGAATCAGGGGCGTCAGGGTAGGGGGATCGATTTTCTTGCGCAAGCGACCAATGTGCACGTCGATGAGGTTGGTGCCGGGGTCGAAGTGATAGCCCCAGACTTCCTCGAAAATCATCATGCGGGTGATGATCTGGCCATTGTTGCGCATCATGAATTCCAGCAGCTTGTATTCGGTGGGCAGCAGGTTCAGCGGCTGACCGGCGCGACTGGCTTCACGGGAGATCAGGTTCAGCTCAAGGTCCGCGACCCGGAGCATGGTTTCAGCCTGGGTGCCGGGGTTGCTGCGGCGCAGCAGCACCTCCACCCGCGCGGCCATTTCGTCGGAAGCAAAGGGCTTGGACAGGTAATCATCGCCGCCGGCACGCAGTCCGCGGACGCGCTCATCGACGTCCGACAGGGCGCTGATCATCAGGATAGGCGTCGAAATCCCCAATGCGCGCATGGTGGTGACGATGGCCAGACCGTCGACTTCCGGCAGCATGCGGTCCAGGGTAATCAGGTCGTAATCGCCGCTGACGGCGCGCACCAGACCTTCACGGCCGTTATCGACCCAGTCTACCTGCAAGCCGTGGCTGCTTAATTCGGCCACGATTTCCTTCGCCGTTACGGCATCGTCTTCGATCGTCAGAATTCGGGTCATGGGTTTGCCTGAAGCAATAGCGACTGGAAGCGGTAGTTTGCCTACAAATGCGAAGGATATTTCTGAAAAAAAATTTAGGAAGGAATTGGCGGGTGGTTGATGCCCTGTAGGAGCCAACTTGTTGGCGAAGGGTATTGGCGTGGAAACAGTGCCGACGCTTCGCGAATAAATTCGCTCCTACAGGGACATTCGGCGTTATGGCTGCCGTACCTGTTGCTCTTCTTCTGCACGTTTTTTATCGGGCCCTCGTTTTTCTTCCTTGGGCTTATCCGCCTCGCTTCTGATCTGCGCATGGCTGATCAGCGCAAAGATAAAGCTGCCGCCGATGATGTTGCCCGCCAGGGTCGGACCGGCAAACACCAGCCAGAAATCCTTCCACGGCAATTCGCCGGCAAACACCAGATACGACACTTCCGCCGAGCCGACGACAATGTGGGTGAAGTCCCCCAGTGCCATCAGGTAGGTAATCATCACGATGATCGCCACTTTGGCCGCTTCCATCGAGGCGATCATCCACACCATGGTGGCGATCATCCAGCCTGAAATAATGCCCTTGGCGAACATGGTGCCGACTTCGTTCTCCATGACCTTGCGACCGATTTCCAGAAACGCGTGGTCGGTCTTGGTATCGAAGATCGGCAAATGCAGCATCACGTACGCCACCAGCAAGGTGCCGCACAGGTTGCCCACCAGCACCACGCCCCACAGCCGGAACAGGCGGGCGATGTTGCTCAGGGTGAATTTGCTCATGACCGGCAACACCGCCGTGATGGTGTTTTCGGTGAACAGTTGCTGACGCGCCAGGATCACCGCCAGGAAGCCTGCGCAGTAACCGAAGCTGGAAATGACCTTGAAGCCTTCGGCATCGGGCAGCCTGGAATTGAGCAGCCCCATGGCCATCAGCGACAGGCCCATGGTCAGGCCGGCCGCCAGCGCCGACCACCAGAGCGCCGACACGCTGCGCTCAAGCTCGTGGTCACCCTGGGCACGAATGGTTTCGTGCAGGACCGCCGCCCGGGGCGGCTGGTTTTCGTCGATTTCCTGTTCTTCCTTGGCGGTGAGGCCCGGGGTTTTGCCGTCTTCTTCCTGGTTTTCCATGGGTGTTCCTGGGTGCGTTGATCATATGGAGACGGCATGGCGTATTGAATGCTGCGCCGGACTGTTGCTTGAGACACAATCTGTCATCCGTCGTTCGCCGTTGAACGATGTCGTTTTGCCGCACCCCGGGAGAGTATGTGTGACCCTTCAGATTCGAAATGCGAGCCGAGCCGATGCCGAGGTGATTCTGGGCTTCATCACTGAGCTGGCGATTTATGAAAAAGCCGAGCACGAGGTGCTGGCGGGCGTTGCGGACATAGAGCGCAGCCTGTTCGACGACCCCGACTCACCGGCCAGGGCGTTGATCTGCCTGCTGGACGACGAACCGATCGGCTTTGCCGTGTACTTCTTCAGTTATTCCACCTGGCTGGGGCGCAAAGGGCTTTATCTGGAGGATTTGTACGTGGCGCAGCAACATCGCGGTGTCGGCGGCGGCAAGGCGCTGCTTCGGCATCTGGCGAACATCGCGGTGGATACCGGCTGCGGGCGTTTCGAGTGGAGCGTGCTGGACTGGAACCAGCCGGCCATTGATTTCTACCAATCCATCGGCGCCGAACCCCAGGCGGAGTGGGTGCGGTATCGGTTGGCGGATCAGAGCCTGACTGATTTTGCGGCGGGTAAACGCTGAGGCTGCCCTGCACCTGTAGGAGCGCGCTTGCCCGCGATAGCGTTGTGTCAGGCGATGAAGATGTTGGGTCTACCTCCGCCATCGCGGGCAAGCGCGCTCCTACAAAAGATCGCGTTCAACCCGTGATTTGAGTGCTTTGCATCCGCCCAACCCCCGCTTCCAGCATCTGCTGCCAGGCCTTGTCCAGCGAGCCACCCAGATCAATCGCCCGGCATGCGTCTTCGATCACCCAGGTGTTGAAACCCGCCGTGCGCGCATCCAGCGCCGACCAGGCCACGCAGAAGTCCAGCGCCAGGCCGACCACGAACACGCTGTCGATGCCGCGCTCTTTCAAGTAACCGGCCAGCCCGGTGTGGGTGGTGCGGTCGCCCTCGACGAACGCCGAGTAACTGTCGATCCCGAGGTTGCAGCCCTTGCGCAGCACCAGTTGCGCGTGGGGCAGGTGCAGGTCGGCGTGCAGGCCGGCGCCGCGAGTGGCCTGCACGCAATGGTCTGGCCACAGGGTCTGCGCGCCATAGGGCAGGGTGATGCTGTCAAACGGCGCGCGCCCGGCGTGGGTCGAGGCAAAGGAAATGTGCCCGGCCGGGTGCCAGTCCTGGGTAATCACCACGTTGTGGAACTGCGCGCCGAGGCGATTGATCAACGGCACTATTGCATCGCCATCGGCCACTGCCAGCGCGCCGCCGGGCAGGAAGTCGTACTGCATGTCGATGACCAGCAAGGCGCAGCGCGGGTCGGAGGGGGATGGGGGTGGGGAGGCGGTCATCATCGTTGGGTCCTTGATGAGGGCTGGATTACTGATCGTTCCCACGCTCCGCGTGGGAATGGACGCTCCGGACGCTCCGCGTCCATCGCAGGTGACGCGGAGCGTCATGGCGGGGTTACCACGCGGAGCGTGGGAACCATCAACACGTTAATCGTGGTTATTAGGCGAGCAACCGAACCGGCGCACCGCTGTGCCAGGCCTGGATGTCTTCGATCATTTGAGTAAAGAACATCCGGTAGTTGTTCGCGGTCACGTACCCGATATGCGGCGTGGCCAGCAGGTTGGGCAGGGTGCGGAACGGATGGTCGGCCGGCAGTGGCTCCTGGCCATACACGTCCAGCGCGGCACCGGCAATTTTCCGGTGCGTGAGCAGTTCGACCAGCGCGTCTTCGTCGACAATCGGCCCGCGTGCCGTGTTGACCAGGTACGCCGTGGGCTTCATCCGGTTCAGCGACTCGGCGTCTACCAACCCCCGGCTGCGTTCACTGAGCACCAGGTTCACCGAAATCACGTCCGATCGCTCGAACAGCTCGGCCTTGCTGACCCAGGTCACGCCATGCTCGGCGGCACGCTCGGGCGTCAGGTTTTCGCTCCAGGCGATGACCTTCATGTCGAAGGCCTGGCCGTATCTGGCGATCTTCTGGCCGATGCTGCCCAGGCCGACGATGCCCAGCGTCTTGCCGTACAGGTCGCTGCCGATGCCCACCTGCCAGTTGCCGGCGCGCAACGCATTGGCCTCGTCGACGAGGTTGCGGGTCACGCCCATGATCAGCGCCCAGGTCAACTCGGGGGCGGCGAACTTGTAGCTCTCGGTGCCGACGACCTGAATCCCCAGGCGCTTGGCGGCGTCCAGGTCCAGCGCCGCATTGCGCATGCCGCCGGTGACCAGCAACTTCAGCTGGGGCAACTGACTGAGCAGCGGTTCATCGAAAATCGTGCGTTCGCGCATCACGCAGATCACCTGAAAGTCCTTCAACCGTTGCACCATGGTGCCGGTGTCGGCGGGGAACTCGTGGAGGAAACTCACTTCGCCCAGCGCAGCCAGCGGGCTCCAGTCCACCACGTCGCTGGCCACCGATTGCCAGTCATCCAGTACAGCGATTTTCAAAGAAGCACCCTGAGTCATTCGCGCAAGCCTCATTCGGACAAGACATTGGAGTTGTGGCGCCCACACTACGCCCAGGCTTGTTTCAGTGGAACAGGGGCCAAGGCGATTTCATGGGGTAGGTGCCCGCAGCAGACGTCACGGTCAGCCGAACAGCCCGGCGGCGATATTGATGGAGAAGCCCAGAATCGCGGTATTGAACAGGAACCCGATCAGCGACTGCGCCAGCACGACCTTGCGCAGTGCTCGGGTGGCAACGCCGACGTCGGAGGTCTGCACGGCGACGCTCAGGGTGAACGAGAAATACAGGAAGTCCCAGTAATCGGGGTTCAGCTCGCCGTCGGCGAAGCGCAGCGCCGGCTCCTTGCCGCGCCAGGTATAAAACAGGCGCGCGTAGTGCAGGCTGAAAATCACCCCGGTGATCAGCCAGGAACCGACGATGGTCAGCCCGGTGAAGGCGTAGTGCAGGGCCTTGTCGCCAGGCGGCATGGCCTTGGCGCCGGACAACTCCAGGACGATGGCCGCCAGACTGGCAATCGCCGCCACGCAGACCATCACCAGCACCAGCCCCGCGTTTTCGTCTTCGATTTCGGCGATGCGCTTCACGTCTTCGGCTTTGGAGCGCGAGGTGCGCAGCATGATCAGTACCAGATAGATCCACACGCCGACGTTCCAGGCGATCAGGCATTTGGTGATCAGTGAAATCTGGGGGGTGACAACGGCAGCAGCGATACCCGCCACGACACCCAGCGCAACGGCAAGGGACAGGCGAGGGTGGGTCTGGGAAAGAAGGGGCATGGCAGGCTTCGCGGCAGGGACAGGCGGGCACATTAGCACGCAGCGACAGCGCAAAGAAAAACGGCGCGCAAGGGGTTACGCGCCGGGGGCCAGATGGCAATTAACTCACATCGTTACAGTGGCTCAGAACCTGTTGGAGCGAGGCTTGCCCGCGAAGGCAATCTATCAGCCGTTAGAGACAGGGCGGATGTACCCAACTCTTCGCGGGCAAGCCTCGCTCCAACAAGGGGTATTAACGCACCAGGCAAGGCGCCTTGTTGTTGAATTTCCAGTCCGGAATCAAGAACTGCATGGCCGCCGCATCGTCCCGCGCACCCAGGCCCATGCCCTTGTACAGTTCGTGGGCCTTGGCCAGTTGGTCCATGTCCAGTTCCACGCCCAGGCCCGGGGTTGTCGGCACCTGCACGTTGCCGCCGACAATCTGCAGCGGGGCCTTGGTCAGGCGCTGGCCGTCCTGCCAGATCCAGTGGGTGTCGATGGCGGTGATGTCGCCCGGCGCAGCCGCGGCCACGTGGGTAAACATCGCCAGCGAGATATCGAAGTGGTTATTGGAATGCGAGCCCCAGGTCAGGCCCCACTCGTTGCACATCTGCGCCACGCGCACCGAACCCTGCATGGTCCAGAAGTGCGGGTCGGCCAGCGGGATGTCCACCGATTGCAGCTGGATCGCGTGGCCCATTTCCCGCCAGTCGGTGGCGATCATATTGGTGGCGGTGCGCAGGCCGGTGGCGCGACGGAATTCGGCCATGACTTCACGCCCCGAGTAGCCGTTTTCCGCGCCGCACGGGTCTTCGGCGTAGGCCAGCACTTTATGCTGGTCGCGGCACAGGCGGATGGCTTCTTTCAGGGACCAGGCGCCGTTGGGATCGAGGGTGATGCGCGCATTGGGGAAGCGCTCGGCCAGGGCCGTCACCGCTTCGATTTCGGCGTCGCCGCTGAGCACGCCGCCCTTGAGCTTGAAGTCCTCGAAGCCATACTTCTGATGCGCCGCTTCTGCCAGGCGCACCACCGCTTCCGGGGTCAGGGCCTCTTCGTGACGCACGCGAAACCAGTCGTTGTCGGCATCAGGTTCGGTGCGGTAGGCCAGGTTGGTTTTCTTCTGGTCGCCGACGTAGAACAGGTAGCCGAGCATTTTCACTTCGTCGCGCTGCTGGCCTTCGCCGAGCAGGGCCGCCACCGGGACTTCAAGGTGCTGACCCAGCAAGTCCAGCAGCGCCGCTTCCAGGCCCGTCACTGCGTGAATGGTGATGCGCAGGTCGAAGGTCTGCAGGCCACGGCCGCCGGAATCACGTTCGGCAAACGCGCGGCGCACGTCGTTGAGGATCTTCTGATACGTGCCGATGGTCTTGCCGACCACCAGCGAGCGGGCGTCTTCCAGGGTCTGGCGAATGCGCTCGCCGCCCGGGATTTCGCCGACGCCGGTGTGCCCGGCGTTGTCCTTGATGATCACGATGTTGCGGGTGAAATACGGGCCATGGGCGCCGCTCAGGTTGAGCAGCATGTCGTCATGACCGGCCACCGGCACGATCTGCAGATCCGTGATGACCGGGGCGTTGCCGGTGGTTTGAGTGTTCTGGTTGCTCATAGCTAAATCCTTGCGCAAATGCCGTCAGGGCATGGGGTGCTTGATCAGGTGAAGACAACAGTCACGGATGCGCCGTGTGGGGGGTGTTCGGGGCCACCGGTGCAGCGCCGGGTTTTTTCGTGGTGCGCACGAAGAACACCAGCACCGCAGCGATGATCGAGGTGGCCGTCAGGCCGTACAGCCCGCCCTGGATCGAGCCGGTGTGTTCCTCCAGCAGACCGAAGGTGGTCGGCGCGACGAAACCGCCCAGGTTGCCCACCGAGTTGATCAGCGCGATCACGCCGGCGGCGATCCGTGCATCCAGGTAGCCCTGGGGAATCGGCCAGAACAGCGACGACGCCGACTTGAAGCCCATGGCCGCGAGGCAGATGGCGATGAAGGCGAAGACCGGACCGCCCACGGTGGACATGAACATCCCGGCGGCGGCGATCAACAAGGCGCCGGCCACCCAGGCCTGCTGGTGTTTCCATTTGGCCGACAGCGAGGCGAAGGCGTACATCGCGACGATGGCGATGAACCACGGGATCGAGTTGAACAGGCCCACCTGGATATCGCTCAGGTCGCCCATCTTCTTGATGATGCTCGGCAGCCAGAAGGTCGCGGCGTAGATGGTCAGCTGAATGAAGAAGTACATCACGCAGAACATCAGGATCTGCGGGTCCTTGATCAGCTTGCCCACCGACAGCTTGACCGGGTGCGCCGCTTCACGGGCCGCCTGCTCGGCGTCAATGACCTGGGTCAGGGCGTCTTTCTCGGCCTGGGTCATCCATTTGGCGTCCTGGGGCTTGGAATCCAGCCAGAACCAGACGAACACGCACAGGCCGACGGAAAACATGCCCTCGATGAAGTACATCCACTGCCAGCCGTGCCAGCCGAAACCTTCGATCTGCAGCAGCAGGCCGGACAACGGGCCCGAGATGACCGAGGCGAACGCCGAACCACTGAGGAAGATGGCGATGGCCTTGCCGCGCTCGACGCTCGGCAACCAGCGGGTGAAGTAATAGATCACGCCGGGGAAGAAACCGGCCTCGGCCACACCCAGCAGAAAGCGCAGGATGTAGAAGTGGGTTTCGGTCTGGATGAAGGCCATGCACGCGGCGACGATGCCCCAGGTGAACATGATCCGCGTCAGCCAGATACGGGCGCCGACTTTCTGCATGAGGATGTTGGAGGGCACTTCGAACAGCGCGTAAGCGATGAAGAACAGGCCGGCACCGAAGCCGTAGGCGGCAGCGCCAATGCCCAGATCGTGTTCCATGTGACTACGCACGAAGCCGATGTTGACCCGGTCGATGTAGTTGACGATGAACATGATCACGAAGAGCGGAAGGATGTGGCGTTTGACTTTGTAGACCGCCGATTGCAGGACGGAATCCGGGCTGTCATGCGCCCCGGTAGAGGATGCGTTCACGTGTGTTGACTCCCACTGATTATTTTTATGCGGGTTGTAACAGGGTTTGTGTGTGTAACTAGGGTCGACGCCCCGTTGCCGGTCATCATACAAGTTAAGTGGCCGCGCGCAACCGAAATGACGTGCCTTCGCCGGGTTTATTTGCGCTGCTCAGCGTGCTTGTCATACAAGTTGAACAAGCGGGCGTGGATCGTTTCAGGTCCCATAGTTGCGGCGTTATTTCTGTCTTCTTCGGGATGAAGTGGTGGGGTTTGCCGTTGTCGGCTCCGTCTCCGGTTTGGCAAAAAGACAAGTCAGCAGGCAACGCGAACCGTCCCGTTGCGCGGTGATATGCTCGGCGCCTCCTGTCTCGGCTTTCGGACCCGCCCCCATGCACGACGCCACCCCGACCCTTGCGCCCAAACGCCGCGCCCACAGTCTGGCGACCGATCTGGTCACCGACCTGAGCCAGCGCATTCTCATGGGCAAGATCGCGCCGGGTGAAAAGCTGCCTTCGGAGAGCGAGATCGTTCGCGATTACGGGGTCAGCCGCACCGTGGTGCGGGAGGCGATTTCCAAACTGCAGGCCTCGGGGCTGGTGGAAACCCATCAGGGCAAGGGCACGTTCGTGCTGCAGCGCTCGGAGCAGAGCGGGCTGCACCTGAAGGTGGAAACCGCGTCCAGCGTGCGCCATATCATTGAGCTGCGCATGGGCCTGGAAACCCAGGCGGTGGCGCTGGCCGCCGTGCGCCGCACCCCGGAACACCTGAGCCTGATGCGACAGGCGCTGGACGATTACCAGGACCTGCTCGCCAAGGAAGACAGCTGCGTGGAGCCGGACAAGCGTTTCCACCGACTGATCGCCGAGGCCACCGGCAACCCCTATTTCGTCGAAATCATGCAGCACCTGGGCGGGGCGATCATCCCCCGCAGCCGCATCGCCAGCAGCGAACGGGCCGGCGCCAACCTGACCCGCCACGCGTACCTTGCCAACCTGGAGCACGAAGCCATCCTCAGCGCCATCCGCCGCCAGGACCCCGACGCGGCCAGGGCGGCGATGTGGACGCATTTGAGCAACAGCCGGGAGCGGTTGGCGCCGGTTGAGTGATTGGCGCCAACCTGTTGGAGCGAGGCTTGCCCGCGAAGGAATATTGGGTGTGGGAGGGAGCTTGCTCGCGAGAGGCCAGTCCAGTCACCACCGTCTTCAGTGTGGCAACCGACGCATCGCGAGCAAGCTCCCTCCCACCATCAATGCACAGCTGATCCGGCTTTCTTCATCCCCGCCCCCGCATCATTCAATACCTGCATCATCACCTGCGATTGCCAGTCGAAATACGGGTTGAAGGTCAGCCGCGCGAACACTTTGCCGGGCTCTCGATGGCCCCAGTCCGAATACCAGACCTGCTCACCCTTCAGGCATTGGCCCATGGCCGCGCTGTCCTGTCCATTCCAGCAAATGCGCTGAGTCCCGGCCTGGCCATACAGGCGGTTGTCCGGCGAAAACATCAGGCCCATGTGGGAAAACTGTGCGATCCGGTATTCCGGCAGGTAGTCGTTGCGCACCAGCACTCGGGGTGTCTTCGCGGCGGGCGCCGGGCTGTCCCCGTACCAGATCAGGCGACTGGCCGGGTGACTGAACCGCTGATTGAAGTTGTCCAGCACGTAGCCGGTGTCAAGCACCGAATCATGCTGCGTGATGGCGACGAACACCGGCTTGTCGTAGGTGCGCTGTTTCAGGCGCTTCTGCGCCAGCAATGCGCTGCGGTAGAACTGCGCGAATCCGTTGGTGGGGACGTTGAGGTAGCGAACCGGGGTCTGCATCGGTCGGACACCGTCGTTGGGCTTGGCCAGCCACGGCCGGAACCAGCCGATGTACTGGGTGACCCAGGCGTAGGTATTGTCCGGGCGAAACGCCGGAGAAAACAGCACCAGCCCGGCGATCTCGTCGTGCTCGTACGCGTAGTCCAGCACCAAATTGGCGCCGGTGGAGAAGCCACCGAGGTACACCTTCGGCACATCCCGGGCGAGAATCTGCGTCTGCTCGCGCACCACCTGTTGCCACTGTTTGAGGGTGACGTCCAGCATGTCCGACGGCTGCGTGCCATGCCCCGGCAACAGCACCGTTCGCACCAGAAACCCCTGCGCGGCGAGGCGCGTGCCCACGTCATTGAACGACCACGGCGAATCGCCCAGCCCGTGCACCAACAATATGCCGCTTTTCGGCGTGCCCGTAGGGCGCCACTCATGGGGCGCGTTCCACTCAAGTTCGGCCACGTGATCGTCAGTCTGGAAGGTGCGGTGTGCCTGCATCCACGCCACGGTCTGTTGGCGGTACTCGACAAAGCTGGACTGGCCGAGGGGCACGCTGGACGAAGCACACGCCTGCAGGGCGAACAGGGGCAATAGCAGGGCGAAACGGTTTTTTGCCAAGGCTCGGGGCGCTCCAGTCAGCAAAAGAGGGGGAGTGAAGCGCCGCACAGCCCGGCGCACCGCAGTCGATTACAGGGTTCAGAGTGACGCCGGGCGAAATGATTCGCGCTGTTTTATTTGCTTTTTAACGCTCGTGTAGCTATCGCGGCGATTTGATCATGGCGCAGGCCGCCGCCGAGGCGAACGTGCCGTGCATCATGAGCGGGTCTTCGCTGATTCGCCTGGAGGAGGTCATCGACAGTGTGGGAGGGAGCTTGCTCGCGAAGCTGGTTTTTTCCCGCTGTAAGTGTTTTGGGCTGCGAAACGTTTCGCGAGCAAGTTCCTCCCACAGGGATAGACGTTGGCGATGCTTCCACCCCAATCGCACTCCCCATGAGATTCAGGCAGACTCCCCCCATCCCGATAAAAACCAGAACCTGACCCATGAAAACCCCCGTTCCTCGCTCACCGGATCTCCCTCATGTTTGCCCTTGACCACGCGTTGGCGCAGGACATTGTCGATCGGGCGATGGCGATTTTGCCGTGCAATGTGAATGTCATGGACTACCTGGGGATCATCATCGGCAGCGGCGAGGCGCAGCGGCTGTATACGCGGCACGAGGGCGCGCAACTGGTGTTGGCCAACCGGCGGGTGGTGGAGATCGATGACCACACGGCGCGGCAACTGGACGGTGTCCGGCCCGGGGTCAATCTGCCGTTGATGCTGGATGACCAGTTGGTGGGCGTGCTGGGCATCACCGGGGCGCCCGAGCAGGTGCGGGTCTATGCCGAGCTGGTGAAGATGACCGCCGAGATGCTCATGGAGCACCGTCGTCAGCAGGCCGATCAGCACTGGCGGCAACAGCGCAGCGAGGACCTGCTGTCGCGCCTGTTGCTCGGTGACAGCCCGGACAGCCTGATCGACGAAGCCGAGCAGTTGGGCCTGCAACCGCAGTTGCCACGTCAGGCGGTGCTGATCGAGGTGGCAGGTGATGCGGCGGTCACCGACCACCTCGCCACCTGGCTGATGGGTCGCTGCGTCAATAGCTGGTGTGTCCGGGGTGAGCCGTCGCTGTTGTACTGGTGCCGGGCGACGGGGAAGGAGCGGGAGGACGCGCTGCTGCTGGAGCAGTGCCAGGCGCAGGGCTGGCCAATCATGCGCATGGGCACGGTGGCGCAAACGCCGGACCTGGCAGCACTGCGCCACGCCTGTGTCGCGGCCCGGGATTTGCTGGATTACGCGCGTCACGTCAAACCGGATCAGTCGCTGCTGCGGCTGGAAAGCCATCGGCTGCCGGTGCTGTTCTGGCGTTATCGCCACGACTGGCTGGCGCAACGGGTGGCCGAACCTGTCGAGCGTCTGGCCGGGCACGCCCAGTTGCTCGAAACGTTGCGAGGCTGGCTCGACTACAGCGGCGAAAGCCAGGCCTGCGCCGATGCCTTGGGCATCCACCGCAACAGCCTGCGCTACCGGCTGGAGAAAATCGCCGAAATCAGCGGCAGCGATCCGTACCGCACCGATGACCTGTTGCGCCTCTACTTGGGCCTGGAAATGATGCCGCGGACCTGACCACGATGTCGCACAGGCAACGCACTATCGTCTGACACGCCGCATCGCAGCCTTCGTCCCTCGACAGCTCCTACACGATTTGCGCTGGACACGGAATCTACGTTGTAGGAGCGCGCTTGCCCGCGATGCGGCGGATCAGGCAACGCGGTGGCGTCTGACACACCGCCATCGCAGCCTTCGTCCCTCGGCAGCTCCTACACGATTTGCGCTGGACGCGGAATCTACGTTGTAGGAGCGCGCTTGCCCGCGATGCGTCGGATCAGGCAACGCGATATCGTCTGACACGCCGCCATCGCAGCCTTCGTCCCTCGGCAGCTCCTACAGGTTTTGCGTCAGGGTCTTGTTCGAATGACCAATTGCCATGGCCCGTGATTGTGCGAAGGTCAGGGGGCAAACACGCGGAACAATGCGAATATCGGCCATCGAATAAGGAGAATTCCCATGAAGATTGTCATCGCCCCGGATTCCTTCAAGGACAGCCTCAGCGCCCAGGCCGTCGCGCAGGCCATCGCCCGCGGTCTCACGGATGTCTGGCCGGACGCCGAACTGGTCGAATGCCCCATGGCCGATGGCGGCGAGGGCACCATCGAAGCAGTGCTGGCCGCGTGCGGCGGGCAATGGATGACCACCCACGTCAATGGCCCGTTGGGTCAGCCCCTCGACGCGCAATGGGGTTGGCTGCCCGAGACCCGGACCGCGATCATCGAAATGGCTATGGCCAGCGGTTTGCAACTCCTGACCCTGGAGCAACGGGACGCCACCGTCACCAGCACACAAGGCACCGGCCAGTTGATTCGCGCGGCGCTGGAGGCCGGCGCGCAACGGATCATCCTCGCCATTGGCGGCAGTGCCACCAATGACGCTGGCACCGGCATGCTCTCAGCCTTGGGCGCGCGCTTTCTCGGCGACGACGGCCAGCCGTTGCCTCCCGGCGGCCTGGCGCTGGCCAAGGTGGCGCGCATCGAACTCGGTGGCCTGGACGAGCGCCTGCGGGACGTCCAGTTCGAGGTGGCCGCCGACGTCGACAACCCGCTGTGCGGCCGCAACGGCGCGTCGCATATTTTCGGACCGCAAAAGGGCGCCTCGCCCGAGCAAGTACTGGCACTGGATGCGGCGCTGGGGCATTTTGCCGATCAATCCGCCAAGGCGCTGGGCAAGGACGAGCGCGATCACCCAGGCTGCGGTGCGGCGGGCGGCATGGGCTTTGCGGCCAAGGCGTATTTGAACGCCTCGTTTCGACCGGGGGTGGAAGTGGTGGCCGACCTGACCGGCTTGGCCGACGCACTGGACGGCGCCGATCTGGTGATCACGGGCGAGGGCCGTTTCGACGCGCAAACCCTGCGCGGCAAGACGCCGTTTGGCGTCGCCCGCATCGCCCGGCGCAAAGGCGTGCCGGTGATTGTTCTGGCCGGGACGCTGGGGGAGGGCTATGCGGATCTGTACGCACACGGCATCAGCGCGGCGTTCGCCCTGACCAGCGGGCCAATGACGCTGGAACAGGCCTGTCGCGACGCCGCCACGCTGCTGCACGACCGCGCGCGAGACCTGGCGCGCGTGTGGCAACTGGCGGCCAAGTCAGCGCAGTGAATACGAGGACCACCGGCGGCCGCAGTGGCTGGCGCCAAGGCCATTAATTGTCGCCCAGGCACGCATTGCCGTTGACTTCATAGCGCAGGGTGTGAGCCTTGCCCATGTGGTCGACGTAGCTCATTTCCACCGGGCGCACGCCGCAGAAATTCAGCATCGGGGTGTGGGTGACCTTGGCGATGTCGAGCTTGCTGCTGTAGGTGTAATCCTGCACCGCCGGCATGTTTTTCATGTCGGCGCTGGCGCTGAGGGCGAAGGTGCTCAAGGCGGTCAGGGTGAGGGCGGTGAGGGGGTTTTTCAGGGTCAGTTTCATGATGGCTTCTCTTCATTGGGGGTGAGTTACTTTCTTGAGCCCGTATGACGAAGCCGGGGGAGGGTTATTCCCTGCACCGTGAAAATAAATGTTGAGGCCCCTGCGGAGCTTGATAAGTGGGAGGGAGCTTGCTCGCGCGATAGCGGTTTCAAAGCCAGCATCACCGCGCCTGAGCTGACGCATCGCGAGCAAGCTCTCTCCCACCCGCTTCGTCCTCAGCGAAAAGAGGAATGATTCACCGGGCAGCGGCGGCAGGTTGCATCGTCGGAATCGGATTGCGCATCAAAAGGCCCACCGCCACGGCCGCCAACAGCGCCAACACTCCGGCCAGCCACAGCACCGACCCGAACCCGCTGATGAAGGCCTGCTGCGCCAATGGCTCGACGATCACGCGCGCCTCGGCGTTCAACGGTTGCAGCGCGGCGTTCATGTCACCGGCCACCACCCGCGAGGCCAGGTGTTCGGCGATGTCCAGCCAGGCCGGCGCGGCGCGGTTCAGGCTCGCAGTCAGGGCCCCCAGCGTGTGGCTGGCTAGCAACGCGCCGTACACGCCGATTGCCAGCATGATCGAGCTGAAGCGCATGGTGGTGCTCAGGCCCGACGCCATGCCGGTCCGTTCACGGGGCACGCAGGCCATGATGTGTTTCTGCGTGTCGCCGTTGAGCAGTCCCGCGCCAGCGCCGGTCACCGCGATGGCCATGGCGAATGCCGGATAGCCACCCAGCGAGGTCGCCCAGGCGCACAACAGATTCCCGGCCCCCACCAGGCTCAGACCCAGCGCCATCATCGCTGCGGGCGACAGATGCCGGGCCAGTCGGGGTCCCAGGCGCGGACACAGCAGCATGGTGATCGCAAACGGCAGCATGCCCAGCCCGGACACAATGGCGCTGAAGCCCAGGCCGTTCTGCAGGTAAAACGGCAGCAGCGTCATCATCACCTGGGCGCAGCCGGCGTAGGCAAACATCCCCAGCAGGGCGCCGATGAAGCGCGGATACCGAAACAGCTGCAAATCCACCATCGGCCGGCGCTGCACCCGTTCAGCGAGGACAAACAGGGCCAGCAGCGCCGCGCCGCCCACCAGGCGCGTGAAGGTCAACGGGTTATCCCAGCCGATGCGGTTGGCCTCGATCAAGCCCCACATCAGGCATAACAGGCTCGCGCTGAAAAACAGGCTGCCCCACGGGTCGAGCCGCGCGGAGTGTTCGTTGCGTGATTCGCCCACCGTACGCAGTACGCTCCACAACAGCACCGCGCCCACCGGCACGTTGAGGTAGAAAATCCAGCGCCATCCCGCCAGTTCGGCGATCAGCCCGCCGACGGTGGGGGCGGCGGTCATGGCCACGCCCATGCACGCGCCCCAGAACGCCCACGCCTTGGCGCGTTCGGCTTCGTCATGGAACACATGGCCGATGGTGGCCAGCGCCGAGGTCAGCAACAGCGCCGCCCCTACACCCTTCACCGCCCGGGCGATGTCGAGCCAGAGGATGTCGGGCGCCGCGCCACAACCGACCGAGGCCAGCATGAACAGCACCAGCCCGCAGAGCAGCATTTTCTTGCGGCCGAAACGGTCGGCCAGGCTGCCCGCGGGCAGGAGCAACGCGGCGAACGCCAGCATGTACGCGCTGACCACCCATTCGATGTCGGCAAAACCGGCAACCAGGTCACGGGCGATGCTAGGCAGCGTCACGGCGACGATATTGGTGTCCAGAACGATCAACGCGCAGACGCCCGAAGCGGTGAGCAGCGTCAGGCGGGGGTTGGTTTTTTTTGTGTGCACGGGCATGTTAGGTTCCAGCTAATCATTGATCAGTGTAGGAGCTGACGAGCCGTCGAAGGCTGCGATTGCGGTGTGTCAGGCAAATTGAATCGCAGCCTTCGGCAGCTCGTCAGCTCCTACAGGCAGGGTGTCACGGCAAAGACACCCTACCTCCAGATGGCCTATGCTGCGTTACTCGCCCATCGTCACTTCATTACCTTTGAGCTAATGCCTCATGGAAATCCGTCACTTCCGCTATTTCCTGGCCGTCGCCAAGCACCGGCATTTCACCCGGGCCGCCGAGCAGCTGGGCATCGCCCCGCCGACCCTGACCCGGCAGATCCAGGACCTGGAAAGCGCGCTGGGCACCCGCTTGTTCGTGCGTGAACAGCGCGAGGTCAGGCTTACTGATGCCGGCCGTGCGCTGCAGATCGAAGCCGAGCTGGCGGTGCGTCAGTTCGAATCCGCCACCCTGAACGTGCAGCGGGCCGGGCGTGGCGAAGCGGGGCGCATCGAACTGGGCTACGTGGCGTCGGCGGTGTTTTCCGGGGTGCTGCAACGTCAGGTCCGGCAGTTCCGCGAGCGCTACGCCGACGTGGACTTCACCCTCACCGAATACCTGATGCCGGCACTGCCGCGCATGATCGAAGAAGGCCGGCTGGACGTCGGCTACATCCGCTCGCCGATGGCCTTGCCCGACAGCCTCGACGCGGTGAAGCTGCTCACCGAAGGCTTCGCCCTGGCGCTGCCGGACAGCTCCTGGCTGTGCAAACTCAAGACCCTCAACGCCGTGCATTTGCAACGCGAAACCTTCATCCTCCCCGAGCAGATTTCAGGCACGCTGGCGGTGGCGGCCCACGGTGGCTTCGCACCGACGTTGGGCCCGCAGCCCGGCGGGCTGGTGTCCGTGGTGGCGCTGGTCAGCCTGGGGCAGGGGATCGCCGTGGTGCCGGAGTCGGTGGTCGATCACATCCGCCTGCCCAATGTCGTCTACCGCCGCATCGACGACTGCCAGCCCACGTCCTTCCTGTCGCTGATCCACCGGCGCCACGAAAAAGCCCCGGCCGTGGCACGGTTTATCGAGCACGTCAAAGCACACAGCATGGATGTTCCTGTATGAAAAAGTACCAGCCGCCACTGACATTGACCCCTCGCATGCTTGAGGCAGTGGCCACTATCAGCGAGCACGTGGGGCGTTTGTCTGCACTGCACGACACGAGCCTGACGCCGACGCTGCGGCGCGGCAACCGTATCCGTACCATCCAGGCATCGCTGGCGATCGAGAACAACACATTGAGTCTGGATCAGGTCACGGCCGTGCTGGACGGGCGACGCGTATTGGGGCTGCCCCGTGAAATTCAGGAGGTGCGCAACGCGTTCACCGCCTACGAGGCCATGCCCGGCTGGAAGCCTGAACGGCAGGCCGACTTGCTCAAGGCCCACGGGCTGTTGATGCAGGGTCTGATCGACGATGCCGGTTGCTTTCGCTCCGGCGGCGCGGGGATTTACCGAGGAGAGCAATTGCTGCACATGGCTCCGCCTGCCAGTCGGCTGCACACGCTCATGAACGATTTGCTCGGGTGGCTGAAGGATCATGCGCTTCATCCACTGATCGCCAGTTGCGTGTTTCATTACGAGTTTGAATTCATCCATCCTTTTGCCGACGGCAACGGCCGTATGGGCCGCTTGTGGCAAACGTTGATCCTCAGCCACTGGCGCCCCGTCCTTGCCTACTTGCCCGTGGAAACGGTGATTCGTGACCAGCAGGACGCTTATTACGGCGCCCTCAGTGCGTCGGATCAGCGCTCGGAAGCCACGCCTTTCGTTGAATTCATGCTAGGTGCGTTGCAGCAGGCGCTGGTGGAAGTCGAGTCTCCAAAGACACCGACCGCACAAGTAACCGCACAAGTAACCGCACAAGTAACTGAACAGGTGATGCGCTTGTTGCAGTGGCTGGCCGGGAAGCCGGCAGTTCGATCCAGCGAGGCCATGGAAGGGCTGGGGCTGACGCATCGCCAATCATTTCGCCGAAGTTACCTGGCCCCCGCACTGGACGCCGGTCTGATTGAAATGAGCGCACCGGATTCACCACGAAGCCCGTCGCAAACCTATCGGTTGTCCGAGCGTGGCTTGTCGGTTCTGGGCGTACGCTGAGCCACTCCAGCACAACCCAACCCCCCATGAGGAAACCGCGCCATGATTGACCACCTCGACCATCTGGTGCTCACCGCTGTCGATCCCGACGCGACGGTGGATTTCTATACCCGTGTGCTGGGCATGCAGCTGGAGACGTTCGGCGACGGGCGTCGGGCGTTTCGCTTTGGCAGCCAGAAGATCAACCTGCACGTGCGCGGTCATGAGTTCGAGCCCAAGGCGCATCTGCCGGTGCCAGGGGCGCTGGACCTGTGTTTCGTGGCCACGGTGCCGTTGCAGGAGGTGATCGAGCGCCTGCATCAGGCGCCGTGGCCGATCCTGGAAGGCCCGGTGATGCGCACCGGTGCCACGGGACCGATCCGCTCGGTGTATGTGCGCGACCCGGACCTGAACCTGATCGAGATTTCCGAGTACGTCTGAGTCCCAGCAGTCGTCACCCGTTAGCTGCCATGGCGAGGACCGTGCGTGCATCGGGCGGAGGGCGTCAGGGCTTCCAGACGAGGATCTGCAGCGAGGGGGTGAGCGGCACGTCGACGCCCATGGGATCGGCGAGCTCGGCATGACGGCCGCTCGCCGGGTCGTACAGCGTGGCGACCTTGACCCCGGGGATGGTCAGGTGCGCGCGGCTTTCGCTCCAGGCCATCAACACGTGTGAGCCGTCCGGGCGGGTCCACGGCATGGCCCACAGGTCTTCCGGCACCGAGAGGACTGGCGGCAGCGTGTCGGGCTCCAGGGTCGGGCCAGTGATGCGCAGGAAATTGCGCAGGGCGTTGAACACCGGTTTCGGTTCGCCCTTGAGGTCCAGCAGGCCGTAGTTGCGCTCGCGCGGGGTGATGGGGCGATCCAGGTCACTGAGGCTGAACAGGAAGATCCGCTGGTAATCCAGCGTGCTCATCATCGCCAGTCGTCGCAGGGTGTAGTTGGCCTGGGTCTCCAGCCCGGCGGCTTGTTGCACCGGCAACGGCCCGCCGTAGCTGGACCAGCCCCATTCAGTGGCCCAGACCTCCGGGATGCCGGCCTTATGCAAGGCGCTGTTCATCTCATTGGCGCGCAGCAGGAAGTCCCGGTCCTGCACCGAATCGCCTTCGGGGTAGTCGGAATAGGGGTGGTAGGCGGCGACGACGTTCTGGCTCGCCAGCCCCAGGTCGACCATGTCCAGGAGCATGTTGCTGGTGCTGCCCAGCAACTGGCCGTAGAACCCCAGCCCGCCGGTGACGATGGTCTTGTCGGGCAGCGCCGTGCGGAGGGCGTCGGCGGTCAGCGTGAAGAGTTTGTAGTACTCCTTGGTGTCGGCCAGCGGACGCCAGGTGATGTTCGGTTCGTTCCACACCTGCCAGCTGTCCACCTGCGGGTAGTACTGGCTGAGGGCGGTCATGCGCTCGGCGAACAGGTTGAAGTCTTCCGGCGGGTATTGATCGCTGTTGCTGGCGGCAGCCGGCGCACTGCTGGCGAAGGGTGCAGAGCCGGTCAGGTAGGCCACGATGTTGTAGTGATGCGGATTGGCAGCGGCCATGGCCGCGTCGAGCCTGGCCAGGTTGTACTGGCCCTGGACCGGTTCCAGAGTGGCCCATTCCATGGCCCAGCGCACACGGTTGAGCCCCAGCTGATCGAGCCGGTTCATCTGCTTCTGGTAGACATCGGGGGGATAGGCATCGAACTGGACGTTGATGCCCAGGTAGTCCTGCCACGTGACGGTGCGTGGCGCGCGCAATATGTTTTCGGCCATGGCCTGCGCCGAGCAGAACGACAACACGCCGATCAGCAGCGCGTACTTGAGAGGGCCCCGCCTTCGGTCACGCATGAACCAAGCTCCCTTGCGGGCAAGCGCGTCATGCCGGCACGTGCTGCCAGCTTATTGTTATTAGACAGACGGCCCTTTCGGGCCGTCTGGTGATGCAGATGAATCAGACTTTTTCAGCATCCGGCACGCGGCCGTAGACATCGGTAAAGCGCACGATATCGTCTTCGCCCAGGTACTCGCCGCTTTGCACTTCAATCATCACCAGGTCGATCACGCCCGGGTTGACCAGACGGTGGGTGTGGCCTGGCTTGATGAAGGTCGATTCGTTGGTGTCGAGCATGAACTCACGATCGTTGTTGCTCACCAGTGCCATGCCGCTGACGACAATCCAGTGCTCGCTGCGGTGGTGGTGCATTTGCAGCGACAGGGATGCCTTCGGCTTGACCATGATGCGCTTGATCTTGAAGCGCTTGCCTTCTTCCAGCACGGTGTACGTGCCCCACGGGCGGGTCACGGTGTTGTGCAGCAGGTACGCAGGGTGGTTCTGACGCTTGAGCTCCTGAGCGATGACTTTGACTTCCTGGCTGCGGGCAGCATCGGCAATCAAGATGGCATCAGGGGTGTCGATGATGATCAGGTTGTCCAGGCCCAGACCGCCCACCAGACGCTTGGGCGAATCGATGTAGCAATTGGTCACGTCGTGCAGCACGGTCTGGCCGTTGCACTGGTTGCCGTTTACATCACCCGGCGTCAGCTCGCGAATCGCTTCCCACGAACCGATGTCGCTCCAGCCCAGTTCACACGGCACGACGGCCACTTTCTGCGAGCGTTCCATCACGGCGTAGTCGATGGAGATGTCCGGCGTGAGGGCGAAGCTGGCGCTGTCCAGCTCCATCTGCAGTTCGTTGTTGCCTTCTTTGCTGGTGCACTGCGCCAGGCAATGCTTGACCGCGGCCAACACGTCCGGTGCATGGGCTTCCATCTCGCTGAGCAAGACATCAACGCGCATGCAGAACATGCCGCCGTTCCACAGGTGCAAACCGCCGCTGACGTATTCCTGGGCGATTTCGGCGTTCGGTTTTTCCACGAAGCGGGCGACCTGGAAAGCTTCGCCGTTAAGCGCCTGGCCTTTTTCGATGTAGCCGAAGCCGGTTTCTGCCTTGGTCGGCTTGAGGCCGAAGGTGACCAGCCAGCCTTCGTCGGCCAGCTTGCGCGCGCTGGCCACAGCGGCGCCGAAGGCTTCCAGGTCACTGATCAGGTGATCGGCCGGCAGGATCAGCAATTGCGCGTCCGAACCGTAGCGCGACTGCACGTGCAACGCGGCGGCCGCCACGGCGGCGGCGGTGTTGCGACCGAAGGGTTCCAGCAGGAAATCCAGCTGGACCTTGTCTTTGTTCAGCAGGCGGTAATCGTCCACGGTGCGGAAATATACGTCGCGATTGGTCACGGTCAGCAGGCATTCAACGTCCGCCAGGCCCGTGGCCCGCTTGAACGTCTTTTGCAGCAGGCTTTCGCCATCCGGCAGCCGCATGAAAGGCTTGGGCATCGCAACACGGGAAACAGGCCAGAGCCGAGTGCCGGCACCGCCGGCGATGATGCAGGGAATAAGAGCGCCCATCAGAAAGCCTCGCGAAAAATACGCACTGAATCGTCAGTGCTACAGAAAGTGTGTGAGATCGAAGCAGATGGACCTGTGTTCACTACGCTAAAGATCGGCGCCGACCGGTTCAACGATATGTCTCGGCATGGCCTGCTGATCTTGCGCAACCGCATACAAACATCCTCATTCTTCAATCCATGAATGCATGATTGGCTGCTGAATCCGGCAAATTCTTGTTGTTAAAGAGTCAATTAAATGGCTCTTTAGGCCTGAAAATTCGATTTAAGCCAATAATCTGTCGATTAAGCACATTCTAGACAAATATTTCAATGGCCTTTTGCCTTCAGCGATATTATTTCCTGTGCTCGTTTAGGTCAAATGAGCAAAAAACAGCCTAAAAAGTATTCAAATGGATAGATTTTCTCCGGTTTGGGGCCGTTAAACCGGACTGTTGGGACCAAGAGCTGATCGGCGCCAAGCCGTCTAACACGGCACTTGTAGCGGTTTTCAGGGCCTTTTGCACGGGGCTTGCGCGCGGCGCATGCTCCGTTTGTCGCTTTGATGCGACCGAGAAAATTTTGTGAGGCCAGTGTGGCTTTTTCTGACGCACGTGAGGTCACATTCCTCGCAACCCACCGGAGACTCAAGAGGGACAGAGATGACAGAGCGCAGGGCGATTTTGATACTTCACGGCAAGCAGGCGCTGAACGAGGACGTCCGCACTGCGGTGGAACAAAAACGCCAGCGTGGCTGGCAGCTGGATGTGCGGGTGACCTGGGAGGCAGGCGACGCTCAACGGCTGGTCAACGAAGCGCTGGCAGCAGGGCATGTGCACATCATTGCCGGCGGCGGTGATGGCACCTTGCGCGACATCGCCGAGGCTCTGGCCCTGGCCGACACCGATGCCACCCTGACGATCATGCCCCTGGGCACGGCCAACGACTTTGCCCGCTCGGCGGGTGTGCCGATGGAGCCCGACAAGGCGCTGGACCTGCTGGATGTCCCGGCCCATCCGGTGGACATGGGCGAGGTCGACGGTCACCTGTTCCTGAACATGGCCACCGGCGGTTTCGGCAGCCAGGTCACCGCCAACACTTCCGAAGACCTGAAGAAGATCCTCGGCGGCGCGGCGTATCTGTTCACCGGGCTGTCGCGTTTCAGCGAGTTGCGCGCGGCCTACGGCGAACTCAGCGGGCCGGACTTTCACTGGCGCGGCGACCTGCTGGCGCTGGGCATCGGCAACGGGCGTCAGGCTGGCGGTGGTCATCCGCTGTGCCCAACGGCTCTGGCCGATGACGGTTTGCTGGACATCAGCATCCTGCCCGCGCCGCAGGAAGTGGTCGGGACCCTGAGAAGTCTGCTGGAAGGCGGACTCGGCCTGGACAATCTGTTTATCCGGGCGAGGCTGCCGTGGGTTGAACTCAAATCCGCCGAGGGCCTTGACATCAATCTGGACGGCGAACCGCTGCGCGGTGAAGCCTTGCGCTTCTCGATCAGGCCGGCGGCACTGCAGGTGCACCTGCCTTCGCATTCGTCGTTGTTGACTCAGTCCGCGCGGCTCAATCGTCCAGACTGATGATCTGCTCGCGCACGCAGAACAGCACTAGGCCCGCCACGTCGTAGATCTGCAGGCGCTTCATGATTTGCGCGCGGTGGGTTTCCACGGTCTTGATGCTCAGGCCCAGGCCACCGGCGATTTCCCGGGTGGACTTGCCCCGTACGATCAGCCGCAGGATTTCCAGCTGCCGCGCGGTGAGTTTCGGGTGATGACCCGTTTCGGCCCTGCCGGCCTGTGTGCTGGTCAGCGCCTGATTGATCACCGTGTGGGCAATGGCGGGGCTCAGGTAGCGCTCGTCATTGCGCAGTGCGTTTAACGCGTGTTCGATCTCAGTGGCAGTTGCATCCTTGAGCAGATAGCCACGGGCTCCCCCTTCCAGCGCACGCATGACCAGCTGCGGTTCGGTGTGCATCGACAGAATCAGGACTTTGCTGTCCGGCAGAAGCTTCTGCAGTGTTTCCAGCGCATCGAGGCCGTTGCCGTCTTTCATCGAAATGTCGAGCAGGATGATGTCCGGCTTGAGACTTGCGGTGAGTTCCAGCAGCTGTTCGCCGTTGGCCCCTTCGCCGATGACGGTGTAGTCGGGAAGGTCCGATACCAGCGCCCGCACCCCGGCCCGGATCAGTGCATGGTCATCGATCAACAGCAGGGTGCAAGTCATGAGGGCTTACTGAGGTCGGCGCGTCCCAGGGCGCGAGGTGCCCAGGGGAACAGCGCCTGAAGGTGAGTGCCGTGGCCGGGCGCGCTTTGGACGCTAAACGTGCCGCCGAGCAGGGTTGCCCGCTCGGACATGCCCGCCATGCCGCGCTGGCCGTGTTTGGCCGGGTTGTCCGCAGGCGTAAAGCCCGAACCGTCGTCGACGATGCTCAGGGTCAGGCCTTCGAGGCGACGCTGAAGCCGGACGATCAGATTGCTGGCGTTGGCGTGGCGCAACATATTGGTGACGGCCTCCTGAGTGATGCGAAACGCCGCGACCGCCATCTGGTCGGGAATCCCCGAAAGACGCTGTTGGCATTCCAGGCTCCACAGGACCGGGGTGTCGGCCAGCGTGCGCAACAGGTGCGCGCGAAGGCTTGCTTCAAGGCCCAGGCTGGCCAGTTGTCTCGGGTTGAGGATCGCCGAGACATCGCGGACCTTGGCCAGCGTCTCGTCCAGGGTGTGGTTGAGCATCGCCCATTGCGGCTGCAGGTCCTCCGGCAAGCGGCGTTGCAACCAGTCGCTCTGCAGCTTGGCGGCGGTGAGCATCTGACCGATGTCATCGTGCAGTTCACGGCTCAGGCGGTGACGTTCGGTTTGCTGGACGTGGAGCATGTGGTCGGCCAGTTCCTGAGGCTGGAATTGAATGGACTGGCCGCGCCGTGCCTGCACGTACCAGACACTCATGAAAGCGACCAGGTTGAGCGCCAGCATGCTCAACGGCAATGCAATGCCCGTCAGGTACACACCCAGATTGCAGGCGGCTGCCCCCACACACAGCACAGCTGTCAGCCGGCAGGCGTTTTTGATGCTCGGCGGCCATAACCTGTAGGTCTTGTTGTTGGCAGGCATAGAAAATGTAGCCATCGAAGGGTTCCAGCGGATAACCCGAGCCAATGACGTCAGGTCACTTTGAAGTGCTCAATCCAATCTATCCGTTCGGATTGTCTTTCTGCGTAAAAAAGTCTTTTTGGCATTCAAACAAGCGGCGACCGAGTCATGCTGGGGCATTTAATTTGAAGGGCGCCGATATTACCTTAAATACGCGACCCGTATTAACGCCCTCGTCCAGCGATGCAGGCGCGACCGGCTTTATTAGAGTGAGTTGATGTGGCGCATCCGATCGCTGGCCAGCGGGTCGCCGCCAAGGGGTTGCACCGCTGCGAGCGGGGTCCAGCGCACGGGGTGGATCGAGCTGGTTTCGAGGCTTCCGATCCCCGAGCAGCGGCCCAATTGCTCCAGCAACGCCTGCTGTTCGTGCTCATCGAGCAACAACTGGCCGGTGGCGGGGTCGATCAATTCCACCTGCCAGGCGAGTAGTGAAAAGCACGCTTTGATGGACTGCAAGGTAGTGGGCTGAATACGCGCAGCGGCATGGGCGAAGTACAGCAGGTAACGCAGTTGTCGGGCAAAACCGGCGATGAGGACGACCTGGGCTTTGTCCGCTTCGCCGGCCATTTTTTGCAGCACGTCCAGCAGGCATTCAATGGCGTCCTTGTCGTCATTGATCAACTCCAGATGAACCAGGCATTCGTCCGAGCGGGCCAGCAACGTTTGGGCATCGCTGAGAAATTCGCTGTGTCGCTGATGCCAGTCATTGCCGTTCAGCATGCGTAATCTCCACTGTTCATGGATGGCGATCGTAGGTCGCGCGTGGCGAGTGGGATCACGTTAGTGTCCAAGGCAAGGAAAAGTATGTAGGCCGTTTCCGATTGTTTCAGAACATTTGCGATGAGTGCGACACCGTTCACTGCAAGGCCGCTGCGCTGTGTCACTCCACGCCGGCAACGCCCCGTCATCAATGACTTGAGGAGCGGTTCGGGGATTTTCACGCGCACAACCAAGTGCCTGACTCCATTCATGCAATGAGAATGGCGTCACATTAATGGCAATTGGAAACCACGAATATCAGGTTCGCCCTGATGGCGGTTAAGGGTTGCCCTTAGCCGATGGCGTCGAGATCGTCTCATGGCGCTACAGGAAGGGCGGTTGGGCAACAGGGCGTCGAGTGATATTGATGTGATACCAACCACCCGGTTCCACAGCAGATTGCGATTAAGGTCTGGCCAGCACCAGCCGATAGTGTGTTAGCAGAATTAATTTGACCCTTGCTCCAGGAGCAACAGATGGCTGGCATTCTCGACACGGTAGACCAACGCACGCAGCTGGTGGGTGAGAACCGCCTGGAAATTCTCATGTTCCGCCTGGCCGGCCGACAACTGTTCGCGATCAACGTGTTCAAGGTCCAGGAAGTGCTCCAGCTGCCCAAACTGACGTTGATGCCGCAGCGCCATCCGTTTGTCTGTGGGGTGGTCAATTTGCGTGGCCAGACCCTGCCGGTCATTGATCTGTCCCAGGCCATCGGCATGCGACCCCTGGTCCCGAGCCCGTCCAGCACCATCATCGTCACCGAATACAATCGGTCGGTGCAGGCCTTTCTGGTGGGCGGCGTCGACCGCATCGTCAACATGAACTGGGAAGCCATCCTCCCGCCGCCCGCCAGCGCCGGTCGCCAGCATTATCTGACGGCCATCAGCAAGGTCGACGATCAGCTGGTTGAAATCATCGACGTTGAAAAAGTCCTCGCCGAGATCGTCCCCTACAGCGCCAAGGTGTCCCGCGAAAAACTCGAAGACCCGGTGCTGGAGCGTGCGCGCGGTCGCGAAGTGTTGCTGGTGGACGATTCCAACGTCGCCCTGGCGCAGTTGCGCGAAACACTGGGGCAACTGGGCGTGAAAATGCACGTGGCCCGGGACGGGCTCAAGGCGCTGAACATGCTCAAGGGCTGGGCCGACAGTGGCGAAGTGATGACCGACAAGCTTTTGATGATCTTCACCGACGCCGAAATGCCGGAAATGGACGGCTATCGCCTGACCACCGAAATCCGCAACGACCCGCGCCTGCGTGGGCTTTACGTGGTGCTGCACACTTCGCTGTCCGGCAGCTTCAACGAGTCAATGGTGAAGAAAGTCGGCTGCGACAATTTCCTGTCGAAATTCCAGCCCGACAAATTGGTCGACGTGGTGCGCGAGCGCCTGATGCTCGATAACCGGTAACACCGTTTTTTTAAGCCCTCGTGACCGGTCTTGTGCCGGTGGCGGGGGCTTTTTTTTTGCATCTGTATGGCTGCCGCCTGTAATCGCCTCGTATAAAGTGGCGCTTTCCCGCTCGTAAAAAGGAAGCGTCATGCTCCAGCTCAGCGCGTTGTACCGGTACCCCCTCAAATCCTGCAAAGCCGAACCGCTGCAACGCGCGCAGTTCGACAACCTGGGATTGGCCGGTGACCGACGCTGGATGCTGGTGGACGAGGGCAGTGGCCGGTTTCTTACCCAGCGGGTGATGCCGCAGATGTCGCAGCTGTCCGTGCTCTGGAACGAGGCGGGCGGGGTGACCTTGTCAGCCCCGGGGCAGGGCACGCTGGCGGTGCCCGTCCCGGAAGACATCGACGAGATCCTGCGCGGCATCACGGTATGGCGTGACACGTTCCGCGTCCCGGATGCCGGCGATGACGCGGCGCGCTGGGTCAGCGACCTCATCGGCAAGCCGACCCGCATGGTGTACATGCCGACAGAGCGGGCACGCTGGTTGCCCAGTGGCTTTGGCGAGGTCAACGACCGGGTGAATTTTGCCGATGGCTTTCCGCTGCTGCTGATTGGTCAGGGATCGCTTGACGATGTGTCCCACAAGATCGGACGCCCGCAGGAGATGCTGCGCTTCCGGCCCAATCTGGTCATTGACGGCGCCGAGGCCTTCGCCGAAGACGGCTGGAAACGCATCCGGATCGGCACCCTGGAGTTTCGCCTGCTCATCGGCTGTTCGCGCTGCATCCTCACCACCCTTGACCCCGCCACGGGCCAACGCACCGAAGACCGCGAGCCGCTGACCACGCTCAAGACCTACCGCGAACGGGACGGGCATATCTGGTTCGGGCAGAACATGGTCAGTGTTGGGCCGGGGGAACTTGAGGTGGGGATGGCGGTTGAGGTGTTGGAGTAAGCACGTCTTTGTATGCGGAAACTGGCCCCTGTAGGAGCTGACGAGCCCGTGCGAGGCTGCGATGCGGTCTGTCTGACACACCGCAATCGCAGCCTCG
>NZ_JBEGED010000020.1:0-87381 GCF_040202885.1 Xanthomonas sp. WHRI 1810A | reverse complement strand
GTGGGCGGGGACCTGCCCGCCAATACGGATTTACGGCCGATGAAGATGTGTCGGATGCACCGACGTCTTCGCGGACAGGTCCGCTCCCACGGGGATTGCGTCTGGCCGGGAATAAAGTGAGACATCCATCGTTGGAGCGAGGCTTGCCCGCGAAGTTTTTCAGGCTTCAGACATTGCTGCGCTGCACCGGCCCCTTCGCGGGCAAGCCTCGCTCCAACGGCCTGCGGCCAGAATCAAAAACCAAAGCGCACCACGGTCCGCTTCTGCCGCAGGCGTGGGAGCTGGCTTGCCCTGCGATCTGCCGGGAACCGGCAGCAAACCCTGTATGGCCCCTCTGCGGGCAAGCCTCGCTCCAACGGCCTGCGGCCAGAATCAAAAACCAAACCGCACCACGATCCGCTTCTGCCGCAGCCGTAGGCGCTGGCTTGTCCTGAGATCTGACGGGCACCGGCAGCAAACCCTGCATGGTCCCTTCGCGGGCAAGCCTCGCTTCAACAGGTTCGTGACTTTCATTGTGGGAGCGGACCTGTCCGCGAATACGGTAATTCGTCCGATGAAGATGTGTCGGATGCACCGACGTCTTCGCGGACAGGTCCGCTCCCACGGGGATTACGTCTGGCCGGGAATAATGTGAGACATCCATCGTTGGAGCGAGGCTTGCCCGCGAAGCTTTTCAGGCTTCAGACATTGCTGCGCTGCACCGGCCCCTTCGCGGGCAAGCGCGCTCCTACAGGTTACAAACGTCTGCCACCCCTGTTCACAGGCTTTCCCGCCACCGCGCGCGAGTCAGTTCCCACGTCTGCTTTTCCATGACGCCACTGACGAAATGGCCCTCGCCGGTCGCAACCAACACCATGCCCTCACGCTCCGAAACACGCCGCGAGGCCTGGTTGGCAACGGCCTTGGGGACCTGCAGCACCGGGCGGTCCAGGGTTTCAAACCAGTAGCGATTGACCGCTTCGCAGGCCTCACTCATATAGCCTTGGCCTTGCCATGGCGGCGACAGCCAGAAGCCGCGGTGGTTGCCGGGCTGGTCGTGCAGCGAAATGCAGCCGATGGCCTGTCCCGTTGCGGTCAGCCGGATCATCCAGTGCCACTCTTCGCCGCGCGCCATGGCCGGCAACGCGGCATCTTGCAGGTAACACAGCGCGCCGTCCGCCGGGTACGGCCACGGCACCTGGCGGTCGAGGTAACGCACCACTTCCCAGTGCGGAAACAGCTGCTGAACCGCCTCGACGTCCGTCAGCTGCAAGGGCGTCAGGGTCAGGCGTGGGGTGGTGAATGTCGGGATGCTGTCCATGGCTGGAGCTCCGTGTTTTAGGTGTCAGGTGTTAGGTGTGATGGTCATTTCGAATACCAACGTCCCTGTAGGAGCCAACTTGTTGGCGAAAGCGATGCGATGCCGACGCTGCCGCTTCGCGAACGAGTTCGCTCCTACAGTTTCATCATCGACCTCCAAGCCGCAGGCAAAAAAAATGGCCACCTGTTTGAAGACGGGTAGCCATTGTGTCGCTGCGCGCTCTATCAGCCGCACGGACGCCATGGCCGTGTGAGAAAGCCGTTGGCGTACGAGGAGGAGGGCAGCGATAGAGTCATGAGCTGGAAACTAACCTCGCCGTCGGCAAGGGTCAATAGCGCATGGCCATCCTGGCTGAGAATGTCCACTGCGCTGTTGTACGCCTAATTGCTAACCCGCTGTTTGACGGCGGCCACGACGGCGTCGATGTCGAACGGCTTTTCGAAGACGTTGAAGAACAGGTCCGGCCGGGCCTTGCCCAGGTGCGCCTGGGCGCCGCTCATCAGCATCATGGGCGTGTCTTCCATGCCGGCTTTTTTGCGCACCGCTTCGGCCAGCTCTATGCCGTTCATGCCGGGCATCATGTAGTCGGTGATGATCAGCTCCGGACGCTCACGGTCGAGGATGTCGAGGGCTTTCTGGCCGCCGCCTGCCTTGACTGTCAGATAACCTTCTTCTTCCAGCGCATAGCTCAGGATATCCGCGATCAGGTATTCGTCGTCGATGATCAGAACGGTGGTCATACGGCACTCATCCGGCTCGATGCCACATGAGTTTGCGCAGGTGATACCGACCGTTGTCGGGGTTCAGTCGCCAATTGCATGCTGGAAAACCTTTTGAACGTCTATGCCGTGGTTGCCGATCACGATCTCTAGCAGTGAAGGGTCGTAAGCGCTGTCTCTAATCTTAAGTATGGATAACAGCCTCTTAAGTTCAGCCCCGTGTTGATCAAATCTGATTAACAGCAGGTTATCGACGATGCCGGACAAGTCCGGTGCCGGTGCGTCGACGTGGCCGCCCAGCAAACTCTGCACTTCCCACGACGCAACGACCGTGACGCCACGGCCGCGCAGCTCGCCCATCAGCGCGGTAAACAGGTCCAGCACGCGGGTCTTGTCGGCGGCGACCCGGGCCATGCCGCCCAGGCTGTCGATGAACACGCGCTTGATGTTCTTCTCCTCAACCGTGCGCAGCAGGTCGAAGGCCAGCCGGTCGATCAGCCCGGCGGTGGTCGGGCTACGGACGATGGTGAGTGCGCCCGAGGCTTGCATCGCGCCAAAGTCGCAGCCCAGCGCGGACGCCTTGATGCGCAGGCGCTGCGGGGTTTCGTAGAAACCGAAATGCAGGCCGGGTGATTGCGGGGTCGATTCGGCCAGAAACTGAATGCCCAGGGAGGTCTTGCCAGAGCCGGACGGCCCCGCCACCAGGGTCACCGACGATGAGATCAGCCCACCGCCGATCTGCCGGTCCAGCGACGGCATGCCGCTGGGGATGTACGCCAGCGTGTCGCTGTCCAGCGAGGCCGGGACCAGCACGCTTTCCACGCGGGGGTAGACCACGATACCGTCATCGGTGATTTCGAATTCGTGGACCCCCGAGATCGCGCCGCTGCCCCGGGTCTTGCGCAGCTTGAGACGGCGCACGGTGCGGGGCCCGATGGACTCTTCGCCCAGCTCGATCACGCCGTCGACCATGGTGTGTTCGGGGCTGCCGTCATCCAGTTGCGAGCTGGTCAGGAACAGCACCGTGCAGCCGGCAAATGCGGCGTGGCCCTGCAGCTCGGAAATAAATTTCTTGGTGTCGATCGGCGACTCGGCCTTGGAGCGGGCGTTGAGCAGGCCGTCGACAATCATCACCGTGGATTTCTGACGGGTAATCTCGCGCCGCAGCAGCTTGACGACCTCTTCCAGCCCGTCGTTTTCCAGGGTGTCGAAGGCGCTGACGAACTGAATGTCGGCGCCGATCCGGTCCTTGTCGAAAAAGCTCAGGGTCGACAGGAACTCGAACAGGCGTTCATGGGGTTCGGCCAGCAGCGTGGCAAACAGCACACGCCCCCCTGCGCGGACGTGGTTGAAACCCAATTGGTTGGCAAGGATGGTTTTGCCTGAACCGGGACGACCTTGAATGATGTAGGACGCGCCCGCGACAAGCCCGCCCTTTAACAGCGTATCAAGCCCTTCAATGCCACTCTGAAGGCGTTTTAGCTGATTCAAAATGAAACCCTCTGCTGCTGTTAATCCGGCCAGTGGCGAAGAATATCTGTTTGAGTTGCAAGTTGTAAAAAAAGGTGACTGAACGACCTTTGCGCGCCATTGATCCGGGAAGTGTCAATTTGCGCTGAATCTTGTGCCCGCGGCGCGTTCATTTCTACAAGAGCGGCAAACCATTGTCGCCGCATTGTCTCCCGCACTTTTGATACTGCCAGGACTTCTATGACTTCTCTTCAGCCCATGACAGGTGCCCCTGTCACCAGGCCGGCGCTGGCCGGGCAAGATCAGGCCAAAGCCATCTACGACGCGTTGATGCAGCCCAATGCCGATGTCGAGGCCTGCGGCGCAGTGGCGTTCCTGAATCAGCAACTGACCCAGGCCGAGCATGCACCGTGCGATCTGCCGCAGCGGCCGGAGCAGCTGGAAGACTGGATTGCCGGCAGTGTCAGCGCCGTTGCCGAGCAGTACGCGGCGTACTTGGCGTCGCGTCATGCAGGCGAACCGCGCCGGTTCTTCAGTAATAAAAGCCACGCGATGTATTTCCTGCAGCACGTGGCCCCCACCAAGCTGGTGGACGGCGCCTGGTTGTTCGGGCTGTTGCCGCACTGGGCCGATTACCGTTTCCACGGGCTGGTGCGCACGTATCTTGAAGAGCTGGGCGACGGCGATCCTGCGCTCAATCACGTATCGCTGTACCGCAAGCTGCTGGCGGACCTGGATTGCGATCCCGGCGACACGTTGCCGGACGAGCGCTACCTGCAAGGCGCCATCCAGTTGTGCCTGGGCATGAATGCCGCGCCGCTGCTGCCGGAAGTCATCGGCTACAACCTGGGCTACGAGCAGTTGCCGCTGCACCTGATGATTACCTCCTTCGAGCTCAACGAACTGGGCATCGATCCGTATTACTTCACGTTGCACGTGACCATCGACAACGCCAGCACCGGCCATGCACGCAAGGCAGCGCAAAGCGTGCTGGCGCTGCTGCCCATGGGGCCGGAGCGCGATGAGTTCTACCACCGGGTAGCCCAGGGTTATCGCCTCAATGAGTTGGGCGAGGGCACCACGGCGGTGATCCAGTCGTTTGATCTGGAGCAGCAAGTGATCGACATGCTCGAGCGCAAGCGCACCTTCGGTCAGCACATGCACTCGGACTACTGCCGCCTCGACGGGAAGACGGTGAACGAATGGCTGTCCACGCCCGATCAGATCCCGGCGTTCCTGGCCGTGCTGCAGAACCGTGGCTGGATCAAGCGTCACCAGGACCCCGCCGACAGCCGCTTCTGGCAGCTGATTGAAGGGGCGGGGGCGCCGATGTTCGGCATCTTCAGCGGTTACGAGAAGCAGTTGCTCAGTGACTGGATCAGCGGCGACTGGCAGCCGGTGCAAGCCAATCAGCCGAAAAAGGCCGCTGCCAATGCGTTCCGGGCACGCTTTCGCAAGACCGCCACCGCGCAGTTGCCAGCTCAACAGCCGTTGTCCGACACCGATCCGGACGTGCAGAACCTGAGCCGCCAGCTGGCGGAGGCGGACCCGTCTTCCACCATGCCGTTGCTCATCGAGCATCTGTCGCCGGCGCGTCATCCGACCCCGGCCGGGCTGCAAGCCACACGGCTATTTGTGAATAACATGGCTGAACGCATGAAAGGGCAACACGCATGAGCGAGGACGTGATGGCAGGGAAGGATCAGACGCCGGCGCCGCCAAGGTCGCTGGATCATGAAGCGCTCTTGGCGCTGGGTTACACGCTGGGTGACGGCGGTTACCGTTTCATCACCCCCACGCCGCTGACGCACCAACGGGTCAACGAGCGCGCCAGCAATGCCAGCGCACAGAATCTGGAAGGGGTGTTTGGCTGGAATCGCCCGTTTGCCAGCGGCCTGCTGCCCAGCGAGCAAGAAGCCAGCCTGCTGGGCAGCGGCATCATCACCCGTCAGGGCGATCAGTTGATCAGCACCGTGCGCTGGTCGACGCTGAACCATCTTCTGCTGCTGCATTCGTCTTTTCCCACCACGCAGGAAGACGCGGTGTTTTTCGGGCCCGACACCTACCGTTTCGCCCAGTCCATTGAGCGGCAGATCGAGGCGGCGCAGCAGCCTATCGGCCGCGCGGTGGACATCGGCTGCGGCTCGGGAGCAGGGGCGCTGGTGATCGCCAGGGCCTGTCCCGAGGCCGAGGTGCTGGCGGTGGACATCAATCCCAAGGCGCTGGCCTTTACCCAGGTCAATGCGCAACTGGCCGGCATGGCCAAGGTTCGCGCTCAGCACAGCAACATTCTGGCTGACGTGGATGGCCGTTTTGACCTGATCGTCGCCAATCCGCCGTACATGAAGGATTCAAAACAGCGCGCCTACCGCCACGGCGGCGACGCGCTCGGTGCCGATCTTTCTGTGCGCATCGTGCACGAATCGGTCGAGCGGCTGTCCGAGGGTGGCTCGCTGGTGTTGTACACCGGCGTGGCCATCGTCGACGGGCATGATCCATTCATTGCAGCGGTGCAGGAATGCCTTGCAGCGGGCGGCTTCCAGTGGCGCTACAGCGAACTGGACCCTGACGTTTTCGGCGAAGAATTACTGGAGCAGGGGTACGAACGGGTCGATCGCATCGCGGCTGTAGAGCTGGTAGTGACGCGCACCCGTTGACCGCTCTGGCCGGTGCTCGTCCGGCCAGAGGACCTCGGGCAAATGAAAAAGTTTCGTAAGTGATTGAAATACAAGGATTGGATCCAACAAGCCAGTCCGACGAATGACAGTAGTGGCACATTGCTTTTAGGGGAGCGCGATGAGATAGTCGCCTCCCCTAATTTTATCTTGTGAACAAAATGTTATCGTTCAAGCCACTTCTGATAGCCTGCGTGCTGCTCAGCGGTTGCAACGGAATGCCCACCGCTTTCATCAAGGATCCAGTTTATAACCAAGCTTTCGTCGTCCACTCCGGCGGGCCGATTCCCTACGTGTTGATGGGCAGCGCCGTGCAGTGGAATGAAGAGTACGCCGTCACGGTCAAGCACGTGCCGTACCTGTCCGGCTCTGTGTACGAAGGCCGTGGCGACATGCAGTTCTTCAAGCATCGCGCAGACAGCGCACCGCGCTGGCGCGAATTCAAGCCCGGTGAAGCATTGACCGCAGTGGGTTTCAGCTCGCTGTACGTTCCGGTCAAAGGCTCAGGCCGCGCTTCGTCCTCCCTTGTTCGTCTCGACGCCAAAGACGGCGGCGTGCTCTACGGGACCCACGACGGTCCGACCGCCAAGGGCATGTCCGGCGGCCCGGTCTTCGCCGAAGATGGCGACGCCGTCGGCATCAACGTCGCTTACCTTACCGCCGGGGATCTGCGCGAACTGGCTCGCCCCGACATGAACGGCAAGCCGCGCGTCAGCATCTTCATGCCGTACAACGAAATCAACAAAGAATGGCGCCGTTTCCAGGGCCAGCTCCAGGCACAGGCCCTGAAAGACCAGGTGGCCAAAGGTGAGGGCGTCGCCGAGCGCTAGTGCTCAGCGTTCGCGCAATGCCTCTTTGGCCCGGTTCAACGGCTTGAGCAGGTAGTCCAGGATGGTTTTCTCCCCGGTGCGAATGTCCACGGTGGCGATCATGCCGGGCACGATGGCGAACGTCTTGCCCGCCTTGTTGCGCAGCACGTCGTCCCTGGTGCGGATGAACACCCGGTAGTAGAAGACCTCCGGTTTGGCCTCGTCCTGAATGGTGTCGGGCGAAATGGTCACCACCTTGCCGTCCAGACTGCCGTAGATGGAATAGTCGTACGCAGTGATCTTCACCTTGGCGTCCTGATCCGGGTGAATGAACGCGATGTCCCGAGGCGCGATACGGGTTTCGATCAGCAGCTGCTCATCCAGCGGCACGATTTGCATCAGCTGACCGTTGGGCGGGACCACGCCGCCGATGGTGGTCACTTCGATGTCCTTTACGATCCCCCGCACTGGCGAGCGCAACGTCAATCGCGACAGCGAATCGGCCCGTCCCCGCACCACCTCCGACAACGTATCGGCCTCGGCGCTGGCTTTGGCCAGGTCTTCCCGGGCATGCACCATGTAGTCGGACTTCGCTTCGGTGGCCTTGAGCGCCAGCTCCGAGCGTTGACGGTTCAAGCGGATGACTTCGACCCGGCTTGAAGCGCCGATTTTCGCCAGGTTCTCGGTGATCTCCAGCTCGCTGCGCACCAGCTTCAGCGAATCCTCGATGCCGGCCAGCGTCGACTCCAGGCCCCGGCGTCGGGTGTTGTACAGCTCGGTTTCGGCCCGTGTCAGCTCGGGCCAGTCCTTGAGTGACGCCGGAAACTTCAACGGCTGGCCACTGGATTCGGCTTGCAGACGGCTGACGCTGGCCAGCATGGCGCGGTACTTCACTTCGCTTTCGCCGACGTTGGACTGGGTCTTGACCGGGTCGAGCTGGGCCAGTATCTGACCCCGCTCGACCAGGGTGCCTTCGGCCACGTTCATCTGCGTGACGATCCCGCCTTCCAGGGACTGGATCAGCTGCTCCCGGGAACTGGGCACCACTTTGCCGGTGCCGGTGGAGACTTCGACCACCGTGAACCAGGCGGCCCAGGCCAGAAAACAGGCGAGCATCAGCGCACAGACCCACACCACCCGGGTCGAGCGACGCACGTCCGACTCGTCGGCGCCATCGAGGTAGGACGCAGGGGCCGCCGGCATGCGAATCGCTGCGCCATTCTTGGGGCTGTTCATGGCCGGGCTCCCGTGGGTTGTCTGAGACGGGCCAGTGCCGCGTCGCGTTGGTCATCGATCACGATGCGGCCGTGGTCCACCACAATGATCCGCTCCACCCGCTGCAACACGCTGACCCGGTGGGTGGCGATGATCAGGGTGCGGCCTTCGCTCCACAGTTCCAGGTCATCCAGCAGCTTGCGTTCGGTGACGTCATCCAGGGACGCGGTGGGTTCGTCCAGCAGCAGCACCTGCGGTTGGCGCAGCAACAACCGCGACATCAACAGGCTCTGGCGCTGACCGCCGGACAGGCCCAGACCACCCTCCAGAATCAGATGATCGAGGCCTTTGGGCAGTTGCCGGATGAAGTCCAGCGCGCCACTGATGGCCAGCACGGCGACCAATTCCTGGTCGCTGGCCTGGCCGGCGCCCAGGGTCAGGTTGTCGCGCAGCGTGCCGTGGAACAGGCGCGCGTGTTGTTGCAGCAGGCCGACGTCCCGGCGCAGGTCGGCCGGGTCGATGTGGGCCATGGCGATGCCGTCGAGCGTCAGATGACCGGTGGCCAGGTCCATGGCCCCCGCGAGCCCTTGCAGCAGCGTGGACTTGCCCGCGCCGTTGCGACCGAGCAGGGCGATACGTTCGCCGGGGCGGATTTTCAGTTCCGCGACGTCCAGCACGGACGGGGTTTCTTCGGCGTAGCGGAAGCTGACATTCTTCAGGTGGTAGTCGCCACGGATCGCCGGCAGGTGCACACGTTTGGCGCTCTCCGGGTGATCCACGGGCAATTGCATCAGACGGTTCAAACCCTGCAGCGCCACCTTGGCCTGCTGCCAGCGCGTCAGCACGTGAGTGAGCTGCGCCATGGGCGCCATCATGCGCGAGGCGAGCATGGACGCGGCCACCAGGCTGCCGGTGGTCAGGTCGCCGGCGATCACCATCGGCGCGCCGAACACGATGACAATGGCAAACACCGCGCTCTGCACGTTCTGCGTCCAGGCGACCAGGCCGTTGGTCAGCGTGCGCAGTTGCAGGCCGCTGTCGGCGGTGGCGGCGTTGTAGTGGTTCCACTGCTCCTGGAAGCGCTGCTCGGCCTGCAGGTTCTTGATGTCGTCCAGGCCCTGGATACTTTCCACCAGCATCGCGTTGCGCAACGCCGATTCGCGCATGTTGGCGTTGGCCAGGCGCGCCAGTTTGCGCTGGTACAAAAAGCCCGGCAGCACCATCGCCACCAGCGCTACCAGCGGAATGGCCACCAGCGGCCCGCCGATCAGGTAGAACACCAGCAAGAACAGAAAGAAGAACGGGAAGTCCGCCAGCGCCGTGGCGGTGCTGGAGGTGATCAGGTCGCGGATCTGTTCCAGCTCCCGCAATTGCGCGATGAACGACCCGGTGGACTTGGGCCGCGCCGAATTGCGCAAGCGCAGGGCGTGGCCGTAGACCAGATCGGAGACCCGCAGGTCGGCGCGTTTGCCCAGCAGGTCCGTGATCCGCAGGCGCATGATGCGCATCACGAAATCGAAAATCACCGCCAGCATCACCCCGCTGAACAACACGTACAGCGTGGGCAGCGATTCGGCGGGAATCACCCGGTCGTAGACCTGCATGGAGAACACCACGCCGGCCATGCCCAGCACGTTGGCCACCAGTGACGCGATCATCACGTGGCCGTAGGGCCTGAGATCGCGCAGCACGATGCGCCGGAACCAGTGCTCGTCGAACGGTTGCACGTAGTCGTCGGTGCGTACATCGCTCAGCGGCCGTGCCGGACGCAGAATCACCGTGCGCCGCAGTTGCTCGCCCAGGGACTTGAGCGGCATTCGGTTCTGCAGGCCCTGGTCACCGCTCAAGGCGATGCCCACCTGTTCGTCGTCCACGCTTTGCACCACGCCCACCTGGCCGTCCTGCAACTCGACCACCACCGGCAGGCGCCAGCGGTTCAGGTCGCGGGGCAGCTTGCCGGCGAATTTGATGGTCAGCCCGGCCTGTCGGGCCATTTGCCGGACCACGTCATCGAGCTTGCGGTCCTGGCGCAGCGAGGCAATGCGCACGGTTTCTTCGGACACGTTGATCCGGTAATGGCGTGCCACCAGCAGGATGGCTTCCATCCACTGGTCGTAGTCGGGCGCCGTGGGACCTGGGTCCGGCGCGGCTGAAATCATGACGGCGTCGTTCATGGCAGTATCCTCACACCCTGCACGGTGCTGTCCTCGAGCCTGAAGGCTCGACGCAGTCCGCCGCTGTTGAACAGGCAGTCGATTTGCAGGCGGCGCATGTCGGCCACCGTGTTGGCCAGATCAAAGCGCGATTGGTGAATTTCCTGCTCGGCGTTGAGCAGGTCGAGCAGCGGGCGTGTGCCCAGGTCCAGGTATTGCCGGCCATACAACGAGCGGGCTTCGCTGATGCTGCTCTGGCGTTGTTCCAGCGAGCCGAGCCGCCGCGACAGGCTTGAGGTCTGCGCCTGGGCTTCGGTCAGGCCCTGGGTGGCCTGCAAGCGGGCGGTGTCTTCAGCCGAATCGGCGGCGGACAGCGCATGCCCGGCCGCCCGGCTGCGGGCACTGGTGGCGCCGCCCTGGTAGATCGGCACCTCCACGTTCAGGTAAATCCCGGCCTGGGTGCGGTCGGCGTACGGGTTGTTTTCGTTGTAGTTGTTGTCCAGGTAGTGATTGATCGACGGCTCCAGCGACACGGTGGGGTAGCCCTGAGCCTTGGCCCCGGCCAGTTCGGCTTGCGCCTCGTTGCGCTGGGCGAGGGCGACCAGCACCGACGGCAGCGCATCGATGGTGGCGTCGGGGTTGTCGCAGGCCTTGGCCGCGGCGATGGGGAACCCGTCGCTGACGTCGGTGGCGGTGGTGCGCCCCATCAGATTGCCCAGGGTCGCCTGCCAGCGAGCGTAGCTGGCTTTGAATTCCTGCAGCGTCGCCATCGCGCCTTGGGATCGCGACTGCGCCTGGACCACGTCGGACCGGGTGCTGGCGCCCATGTCGCTGCGTTGCTGGGCCAGCTGCACGATGTCGCCGATGCCCTTGATCTGGGCGCGGGCGATCTCCAGCAGGTTGCGATAACGCTGCACCTCGATGTAGGCGTACGCGGTGTCGCGGGCGACGTCATCGATGGACAGCAGAATCTGCGCCTGACTGCGCGCGACCCGGGCCTTGGCGGCGTCGACTGCGCTGGAGACCTTGCCGAAGTCGTAGAGCATTTGCTTGAGCGAAATGCTCAGCGCCTGACTGTCTCCGGCACCGCTGTTGCCGCTGCTGTAACCGGACCTGACGCCGCCACTGACCTGCGGGTAGTAACCGGCTTCGGCCACGTTGATGCCTTCGGCCTGCTGATACAACGCGCCGACCGACTCGCCGATGCTGGGGTGCCAGCCGACGGCCTGTTGAATGGCCTCGTCCATGCCCAGGCTCTGGGAACGGGCGGCGACCGGCGGCGTGGCGGCCGCGCCGGTGCGGGGAGTGCGGTGCTCCTGTAATTGGGTGGGGCTCAGGTTTCTGAGCGCGGGGGCGATGTGCTCGTCGGCACTCGCTGCGTGACGAGAAGCAAGCAGCAGACCCAACGCCAACAACGCGACGGGCCACTGCCGTGATACACAGGCTGACTTCACATAAATCCCTTACTGTCGGGCCATCGCGCACTGCCCGGGCAGTGCGCCTTTCCGGTGGGTGTCGCCCTTAAACCACTTGAACGCCGTTCTGTACCCATAGGTGGTGGGTCGGATCCTCCTGCGGTGTGTATTGGGTGTATTCCAGGCCGGCGGCCAGATGGGTGCCGTCGGCCGCCCACTCGCCGGTCATGTGCACGCTGTCTTGCTGGGTGCCTTTGATCAACAGGGTGCTGTTGTCGGTGTCGGTGATGGACACCAGGTCCGACAGGTTCAATGTCAGGTGCACCGCACTGGTGTCGTTGAGGTCAATGACGTCGATGTTGTGCAGCCGCGCCTGCAGGTTGCCCAGGTCGATGGACGCATCGCCGCCGGCCCAGAGCAGGGTGTCGGTACCGGTGCCGCCGTCCACCGAAGCAAAGTGCTGGTCGACGATGATCAGCGTGTCATTGCCTGCGCCACCGTTGAGGGTGACCGCGCCCCCGTGGGACCCATCCAGCGTGTCGTTGCCGTCGGTGCCTTGAATCACCTCGTGGCTGGCGCCTGCCGCCTGACTGCTCAGCAGCGAAGCGGTGTCGCTGTCATCGGCCAGGCTGAACGAGGCCACCCTGGCCAGGGCGCCGGTGGTGTGTTGCAGATCAATGGTCAGCGTCGCCGTGTCAACCGTGCCGTTGGGGTGGGTCAGTTGATAGGTGAAGACGTCCGCGTGACCGACCGCCGCGTCGGTCAGACCGGCGTTGAGCGTGTAGGCGTAGCTGCCGTCTGCCTTGACCAGCAAGGTGCCGTAGGTGCCGGCGACGCTGGTGCCGTTGTAGCCAGGCAGCACGTAGGCGCCGGAGGCCAGCACTGCCAGCGAGGTGAAGGCCGACCCCAGTACATCGGGCCCGCCACCGGCGGTGTCGGTGAACAGGTTGCCCGCCACCGGCGTGTTGCCGCTGACCACGAATTGGTTGTTGTACGTGGCCGTGTTGATGACGCCGGTGGTGACGCTGGTCAGCAACGGGGCTCCCCCGACGGTCACGTTGACCCGGTACGTGCCCGGCGTCTGATCATCGACGGTGGCGCCGTACGTGCCCGTGCCCAGGGCGAGCAGGGAGCCGCCCGCCCAGCTCTTGACCAGCACATAGTTGCCGGTGGCGGTGTTGAGTTTGTACAGCCCGACATTGAGCGAACCCAGCAGGTTGGCCAGGTTGCTGCTGGACACGGTCACGGTCAGGTCGCTGACGGTGTTGGCGGCCACGCTGAAGGTATACGCCCCGCTGATGCCGCCCAATACCACGCTGGCGGTGCCCAGCGTGGTGTTGGTGGTGGTCACCAGGTTGCTCAGGGTGACATTGGTGCTGGCCAGGTCGTTGGTGGCATCGACCACCAGCGCCGGCGCCGCCAGATTGACCGAACTCCAGACTTCGGCCGCTTGCGGGCTGTCGATGCGCACGTACAAGGTCGCGCCGTCGCTCAGCCCGTTCGGGTGCACCAGTTGGTAATTGAAGACATCGACCTTGCCCACGCTGCCAGCGGTACCGGTGGGCGTGTAGCTGTAGTTGCCTGATGCGTCGATGGTCAGCGTGCCGTAGATGCCTTGCACCACCGTGCCGCCGGCGGCGTTCACATAGCTCCCGGCTTTCAGGACTTGCAGCACCGCACCGTTGTCGGGACCGGTGATGTCCCGCGTGCCGTCGGTGCCCAGGTCACTGATGACGTTGCCGGTGATCGCCGCACCCGCCACCGCGTTGAACTGCGTCAGGCTGGTCACGTCCAGGCGCAGGCTGGAGTTGACCGTTTCCAACAGGGTGAGATTGTTACTGACCGCCAGCAGACGGTATTCACCGGCCACTTGGTTGCCCATGTCGATGGCCAGCGCTGTGTTGCCGTTGAGCAAAGTGAGGTTGATCGCCGCGCCGCTGCCTCCCACGGCCAGTGTCACCCACGCGCCGCTGGCATCTTTGACCTGCAGTGTGTAAGTCATCTGCGAGGACAGCTGCAGCACGTTGCCCGAGGTCAGCGTCAGGACCGAATGGGCGGTTTCGCCGCTGTTGACCGTGAAGTTGAACGCTTTGCTCAAACCGCCCAGGCCCAGCACGGTGAGAAAACTGTCGGTGTAGGTGCGCGCCGCCGTGACCGGAACCAGCGTCACGGAGGCGGTGGCCAGGTTGTCGCTGGCCACCACCGGCAGATTGACGTCGATGTCCGGCGCGGTGACGATGCTGGCCGGCGACTGGTTGCCCCGGGCATCCGCGAGGGTAACGGTCAAAACCTCACCGTTGATCTGCGCACTGCTCAGCGTGAGGCTGAACGTGCCATTGCCCAGCGCGGTGGTGGTGCCGAGAGTGACTCCAGCGGCGCTTTTCACGGTGACCAGCGCCCCGGCTTCTGCGCTGCCGCTCAAGGTCAGGCCGTCGGCGCTGACCAGCAAGGCATTGGCGGCCGGTGGTGGGGTGAGGTCCGGTGCGGTGGCGGCAATCGCTACCGACACGTTCCCGGTGGCATCGAGCTGGGTGATGCTCAGGATCTGGTTGTCGATCTGCGGCGGATTCAGCGCCACCGAGTACGTGCCGTTGGCGGAAACGATCGCAAGGCCCAGGGACGTGCCATCGGCGCTGCGCACCACGATTCGATCCCCGGCGATGCCCGCACCGGTGACCAGCGTGCCGCTGGCGTTGACCACCCCCGACACCGGTGCCACCGGCGCGGTGATGTCCGGTGCGATAACGCCCGCCGACGCAGACATGTTGTTCGCCCCGTCGGTCAGCCGCACGGTCAGTGCCTGGCCATCGGCCTGGGGCGTGGTCAGCGTCACGGTGAACAAACCATTGCTGCCTACCAGTACGCTGCCCAGCGGTTCACCGTTGACCCCGAAGACCGAGGCCGTGGTGTTCGCTTCGCCCTGGCCGCTGAGCGTGGTGCCATTGGTGGCCACACTCAGGTTGGTGGCAATCAACGGTGCCGTGATATCGCCAGCGGTCACGTTGGCGGCTGCCGACAGATTATTGGACGGATCGGTTTGCCGGACGCTGAGCACCTGGCCGTTCACTTGTGCTGCCGAGAGCTGGACGGTGAATGCGCCGTTTGCGCCCACCACGGCGTTGCCCAGTGTATTGCCCAGGGCGTCGGTGACAGCCACGGTGGCGCCCGCTTCACCGGTGCCGGTGACCTGCAGGCCACTGCTGCTCAACGCCACGCCCGTCGGTGCGCCCGGCGCCGTAGTGTCCAGCGCGTTGATCAAGGTCGGCAGCGACACATTGCCCGCCACGTCCCGTACGTTGACGGTCAGCGCCTGGCCGTCCAGTTGAGCAGGCGACAGGGTGGCGCTGAAGCTGCCATCGGCTGCAACGGTGCCGGTCCCCACTTGAACGCCTGCGGCGTTGCGCACCGTGACGGTCGCCCCGACCTCGGCGGCCAGGCTGTTGCCGCTCAGTTGCAGACCGTTGGGGTTGAGCGCAAGGCCGGTGGCCGCAGCGGGCGGGGTGATGTCCGGCGCGTTGATAAGGGCGGGGTTCGAGGCGTTGCCCGCCGCATCGGTCTGCACCGCGCTGAGGACTTCGCCGTTGGCCTGTGCCGGGTTCAGCGCCACGCTGAACGTGCCATTGGCGCCGACGAGGGCGGTGGCCAGGGGCGTGCCGTCTGCCGAACGGATCGTCACCGTCGCGCCGACCTCGCCAGTGCCGGACACCACGGTGCCGGTGCCATTGATGACCGGGCTGAGCAGTTGAGCCGGCGCGGTGGTGTCCAGCGCCGTGAGGGTGGTCGGCACCGACGTGCCGCCGCCAGTGGTGGCCGTGACCTCAAGGATCTCGCCGTTGGTTTGCGCAGCGCTGAGCGTGATGCTGTAGCTGCCGTCGTTGCCGGCGCTGATGGAGCCGAGCGAGAGCCCATCCTGGCCGTACACGGTCACGAGCGAGTTACCGACGGCGGTGCCGGTGACGGTCAGCCCGTCCGCTGACAGCACGGCGACCGGCGCGACCGGCGGCGGGGTCAATGGCGCGGTAAACGGTGCAGGGTCGGAAACGTTGAGCGCCACGTCAGTCTGAATAACGTTCAGCGCATCATCGCCAACCACCGCTGGATTGAGCGTCACGGTAAACGCGCCATTCACGCCTACCACTGCGGTGCCCAGCAGAAGACCCTGCGGACTGCCGTCGTCCAGATAGACCCGGACCGTTGCGCCCGCTTCACCTCGGCCAGTCAACTGGCTGTAGTTCGAACTGATGCTGATGGCGGTGGCAGCGTCCGGTGCAGTGGTGTCCACGGCGTTAAAATTCAGCGGCACGGAACCGTTGTTGGCCGCGTCCACCGAGACGACCGTCAGTGGTTCGCCGTTGCTCTGCGGCGTGGTCAGGGTGATCGAATAGGTGCCCAGCCCGGTAGTCCCGCTGGCGAGGACGGACCCGAGAGCGGCGCCATTGGCCGCGTAAACCGTGACCGTGCTGCCGGCTTCGGCCGTGCCGGTGACCACGTTGGCGTCGACGCCGGTGATGGTGGGCACGACCGGGGCCGTGAAGTCCGGCACCGTCAGCGGCGCGGCGTTGCCGACGTTGCCCGCCGCATCGGTCAGGGTCACGTTCAGCTGGCCGCCGTTGAGCTGCGCGGGGCTGATGGCAATGCTGAAACGACCGTCCGCACCCACGAAGCCTTCGACGGGCAGGATGCCGTTACCGCTCACGGTGACCCTTGCGCCGATTTCGCCGCTCCCTTCGACCACCAGGCCATTGGCGCTGAGTGTCAGGGTATCGGCGGGCAGGGGGGCCGAAACGTCCGGGACGGTGTAGGTCAGGTTGGCGGACAGATTACCGCCCGCGTCCACTTGGTTGAGGGTGAGCACCTCGCCATTGACCTGCGCCGGGCTCAGCGCGACGCTGAACGTGCCGTCCGGGTCAACGATCGCGGCACCCAACAGCACAGGAACGGCAGCGCTGCTGTACACGTTCACCGTGGCCAGTGGTTCACCGATACCGATGAGGGTCAGGCCGTCCCCGGTCAGCGCCGCTACCACGGGACTGTCCGGCGCCGTGATGTCCGGCGCGGTGACGTTGACGGCGGGGGAGGGGTTGCCTGTTGCGTCCTGTTGAACGACGGTCAACAGCTCGCCATTGCGTTGCGGCGTGGTCAGTTCGACCCGGAAGCTGCCGTCGCTGGCGACCGTGCCGGTGCCCACGGTGTTGCCCAGGTTGTTGGTGATCGTCAAACGCGCGCCAGCTTCGCCGGTGCCGGTGACGACACTGCCCGTGGCATCGATCGGATCGACTGCGCTGAGGATGACCGGTGCGGGCGGCGTAGTGTCCGGCGCCAGCAGGTTGCCGGCGGCCGAGGCGTTTCCGGCCGCATCGGTCAGCACCACCAGCAGCGCCTGGCCGTTGGTTTGCGCGGTTGTCAGCGTGACCAGGAAACGCCCGTCAGCCCCGACCGTGCCGCTGCCCACGGAGGTGCCATCGACCCGGGTGATGTTGAATGCCGTTCCGGCCTCCCCGGTGCCGGACACCTGGGTGCCGCTGGCATTAATCACCAGTTCGGTGGGGAGGGTGGGCGGGGTCAGGTCCGGTGCGATAACCGTGACCGGCACGCTGACGTTGCCAGGCGGGTCAGCCTGCTGGACGTTGAGCACCTGATTGTTGATCTGCGGCGTGCTCAGCGTGACGCTGAAACTGTTGTTGCCCAGCACAAGCGCCGTACCGAGTACAACGCCGGCCGCATCGCGCACCGTCACCGTGGCGCCCGGCTCACCGAAGCCTGTGACCACCAGGCCTGCGCCGTTGATGTCCACGCCCGAGAGCACGGCTGGCGGGGTGAGGTCAGGGCTGATCAGGCTGACGCTTGAGGACACGTTACCGGTTACATCGGCCTGATTAAGGCTGATGACTTCGGCATTGATCAGCGGAACCAGGAGCACCACGGTAAACGCGCCGGTGCTGCTGACGACACCGTTGCCGATGACGTTACCGGCGGCGTCAAGCACGCTGACGGTGGCACCGGCTTCACCGCGGCCGTTGATGGTGGCGCCGTCGCCGGCAATCGCGACGTCGGTCAACGACAGCGGCGCAGTGGTATCGACGGACACCAGGTTGGTGGCCGGCGACACATTGCCGTTGGCGTCGGTCAGGGTCACGGCCAGTGTCTCGCCGTTGGCCTGAAGTGGGTTGAGTATGACCTGGAAGCTGCCATCCACCCGAACCAGTCCACTACCGACCACGGTACCTGCGGCGTTGGTGATGGTCACCGTCGCACCGGCTTCCCCCGTGCCCGACAGCACGGTGCCCGGCGCGTTGACCGAGAGCCCGGCCGGCGCCACTGGCGCCAACAGGTCTGGCGTAGGCAGGTTGATGGCCACCGACTCGTTGCCCGCCGCGTCGGTCTGGTTGACGCTGAGGATCTGGCCGGAAGTCTGCGCCGGCACCAGGGTCGCGGTGAACGTACCGTCGGCGGCAACCAGCGCGGTGGACACAATCGCCCCGCCTTGACCCAGCACCAGCACGGTCGCCCCGGCTTCGCCACGCCCGGTGAGGGTGACGCCGTCGGCGGTCAGGTGATAATCGGTGAGCGGGGCGGGCGGCGTGATGTCGCCCGCCACGATCTGGGTCGGCAACGAATTGATCCCGTCGCTGAAGGCCGCGCTGGCCAACAGCGTTTCGCCATTGATCTGCGCCGGGATCAGCGTAACGCTGAAGGTTCCGTCCAGGCCCACGAGGGCGGTGCCCAACGGCACGCCGGCGACGCTGTTCACGGTCACCAGGGTGCCCGCCTGGGCGACACCGGTCAGGGTCAGGCCATCGGGGCTCAACAGCAGGTTGGTCGGTGCGTTCGGCGCCAGTGCGCCAGGGGCGAGGACAGACACTGCCGTCGAGGCATTGGTGGCCACGTCGGTCTGCACCACGCTCAGCAGATCGCCCGCAGCGACGCCGGGGGCCAGAGATACGCTGAATGTGCCGTTGGCGGCCACGGTGGCTGTGCCGATAACCACGCCCAGGGCATTGGTCACGTTGACCGTCGCCCCGGCTTCACCCAGACCAGTCAGGGTGCCGTTGCTGGCGGACAAAGCCAGGTTGGTCACCGGAACGGGCGGCGTGACGTCGGCTGCGGTGAACGGCACCACGGGCGAGAGATTGCCAGCAGGGTCGGCCGCCGTGACGTTCAGCAGTTGGCCGTTGAGCTGCGCGGCGCTGAGGGTCAGCAGGAAGGTGCCGTTGTCGGCCACCAGCGCGGTGCCCAATACGCGGCCCTGGGCATCGGTGGCGGTGACGGTGCTGCCGGCTTCACCGCTGCCGGTCAGTTGCAGGCCGCTGGCGTTGAGCACCAGATCGCTGGGGCCCACAGGCGCGGTGAAGTCCGGCGCGGTGATATTGACCGCCGGGCCTTCGTTGCCCGGTGGGTCTTCCTGATTGACGGTCAGCACCTGCGCGTTGATTTGCACGCTGCTGAGGGTGACGGTGAATGCGCCGTTGCCCGCGACCAGCGCACTGCCCAGCTCCACGCCGGCGGCACTGCGCACGTAAACCGTGGCGCCGGGTTCGCCGCGACCGGTGACCGTCAGGCCATCGGCATTGATCGTGACATCGGTCAGGGTCGCCGGTGGGCTGATGTCCGGTGCCGTCACGTTGGCGTCCGTCGAGACGTTGCCGCCTGCGTCGGTCTGGGTGATTTCCAGGGTCTCGCCGTTGGTGGGCGCAGGGGTCAGGGTGACGCTGAACACGCCGTCGACACCCACCACCGCAGTGCCCAGCAGTACGCCACTGGCATCGCGCACGTTGACCGTCGCGTCAGGTTCACCGAGGCCGGCCACGGTGGTGCCGTCGGCGGAAATGGTGAGCGTGGTGACCGCCGCCGGTGGCGTGCGGTCAAGCGTCGCCAGACTGGCCAGGGGCGACAGGTTGTTGGCCGCGTCCGCCAGTTGCACCTGAAGCGCCGCGCCGGTCAGTTGCGCCGGTCAGTTGCGCGATCGGCAGCGTGACCTGGAAATTGCCGCTCTGATCGACCACGCCGGTGGCCAGCACTGTGCCGGTGGCATCGCGCACCGTGACGGTTGCACCCGCTTCGCCTTGTCCGCTGACCACGGTGCCGATGGTGTTGATGGAAAGCCCGGTCGGCGCGGCCGGGGAGACCAGGTCCGGGGCAACGACGGTGGCCGGTTGCGACAGGTTCAGACCCCGATCGGTCTGAGCGACGGTCAAGGCCTGAGCGTTGAGTTGCGCAGGCACCAGCGGCACGGAGAACACGCCGGCACCGTCCACGACGGCGACGCCCAGCAGGGTGCCGTCGGCATTTCTGACCGTGACCGTGGCGCCGACTTCGCCGCGACCGCTGAGCGCGCTGCCATCGGAGCTGATCAGCAGATTGGTCGGTGCGTCGGGCGCGGTGCTGTCACCGGCGGTGAACGTCGCGGCCACCGACGTGCCGGTGGCATTGGACGCGGTGACGTGGAGGATTTGTGCATTGAGCTGCGGCGATTGCAGCAGCACCGAGAACGTCCCGTCGCTGCCAACGATGGCGGTGCCCAGCGCGACATTGCCGGTGCCCAGAACGGTGATGGTGGCGCCGATCACACTGGTGCCGGTCAGGGTGAAACCGTCCGGCGTCAGGGCCAGGGCTGTCGGGGCGGGCAGGCCGGTGCCATCCGGTCCGACGATGTCGATCGGGTTCGAGGCCAGACCGGCGCCATCGGTGGCAATCACGGTCAGGATGTCGGCGGTGACGGCTGCGGGGGACAGTGTCACCACGAACACGCCATTGGCGTCGATGGGGCCTCTGCCCAACACGACCCCATCCACGCGGGTGATGGTCACGGTGGTGCCGGCTTCCCCGGTGCCTGACAGGGTCAGCCCGTCAGGACTGACTACCAGATTGGCCACGTCCGCAGGCGCCGTTGTATCCGGCACGGCATAGGTCAGCGGCTGCGAGGCATTGCCCTGGGCGTCGGTCACCACCAGCGACAACAGTTCTCCATTGAGCAGTGGCGCGCTCAGTACAAAGGTGAAGGCGCCGTTGATCACTGGCGCGGTGCCCAGCACCACGCCGTTGGCGTCGATCACGGTGACGGTGGTGTTGTTTTCCGCGTTCCCGGACAACAAGGTGCCCGCTGCATTTATATCGAGACCGGTCGGGGCGCCAGGCGCCGTGAAGTCCGGTGACAGGATGGTCGCCGCCCCTGACGGGTTGCTGCTGGCGTCAGTCAGGGTGACGCTCAGTTGTTGCCCGGTCAGTTGCGGCGGGGTCAGCGGGACGGTGAACGTGCCGTCGCTGCCCACAACGGCGGTGCCCACTTGAAGACTGCCGGCGCCGAGGACCGTGACCGTGCTGCCGGGTTCGCCGGTGCCGGTGAGGAGGGCACCGTTGGTGGTGATCGCCAGGGCGCCGGGCGCGGCGGGTGGTGTGGTGTCGATGGCGTTGAAACCCACCACCACCGATTGATTGCCTGCGCCATCGGCCTGGCTGACGTTCAGGCGCTCACCGTCGCTCTGGCCCGGAACCAGCGTGATTGAGAACACACCGCCGGGGCCGGCCAGGGCTGAACCCAGCTGCGTGCCGTTCGCGTCGCGCACAGTGACGGTCGCGCCTTCTTCACCGATGCCGGTCACGGTGACGCCGTCGACACTGACCACACTGGTCGGTGTGCCTGGCGGCAGAATGTCCGGTGCCAGCAGGGGCACGGCCGGCGTGGCGTTCAGCGCGGCGTCGGCTTGACTGATGCTCAGTGTCTGGCCGTTGTTTTGCGCCGGTGTCAGGGTGATTTCGAAACGGGCGTTGGCGCCGACAACTGCGGAACCGATGGCGTTGCCCTGGCTGTCGAGCACCGTGACGGTGGCGCCGATTTCGCCGTTGCCGGTGACGCTGGTGCCGTTGGCAGAGATCGCGACATTGGTCAGTGCAGCAGGATCGGTCAGGTCAGGTGCGGTGGTATTCACCGCCGTCGACAGGTTGCCTCGGGCATCCGCCTGAACCACCTGCAACAATTGCGCATTGTCCTGCGTGGTGCTGAGCGCAACGCTGAAGGTCCCGTCGGGATCAACGACCACGCTGCCGATCACGGTGCCGCTGGCATCGCGCACGGTGACGGTCGCACCGGGCTCGCCGGTGCCGCTGAGTACGTCGCCGGTGGCATCGAACGTCAGGTCGGTGACCGCCACCGGCACCTGAGTGTCGGGGGTGATAAAAGGCACCTGCGCGGACGCATTGCCATCGGCGTCGATGGCGCTGACCAGCAAGGTCTGGCCGTTGTTCTGGGCGCTGTTCAACGCAACGCTGAACACGCCGTCGGCGCCGACCACGGCGGTGCCGAGGACCACGCCGGTGCTGGTGGTGACAGTTACGGTGGAGCCGGATTCACCGTTGCCGGTGAGCACGGAGCCATCGACGGCCACGGCGATATTGCCCGGCAGCAGTGGACCGTCCAGGTCCGGCGCACTGACCGGCAGCGGGGTGCTGCTGTTGCCAGCGGCGTCGGTCAAGGTGACCTGCAACGCTTGGCCATCGACCTGCGCAGTCGGCAGCGGCACGGCGAACGCACCGGTGGTGCCCACCAGCGCGGTGGCCAACACGTTACCGTTGGCATCGCGAACCGTGACGGTGGCGCCGGGTTCGCCACGCCCGGTGACCAGTTGGCCATTGGGGTTGACGGCCAGGTCGGTTGGTTGATCGGGGGCGGTGAGGTCCGGAGTCGCCAAAGACGTTGGCACCGATTCCACGCCGTTGGGCGCAACGGCCACCACGTCCAGCACTTGTCCATCGAGCTGTGGCGAACTCAGCGGCACGGAATAGGTGCCGTCCAGCCCCACCACGGCGCTGCCCAGCACGTTGCCATTGGCGTCACGCACCTCAATGGTGTCGCCAGGCCTGCCTGAGCCCGTCACGACGGTGCCGTCGGCGCTCAGCACCGGGTTGACCGGCGCCACCGGGCCGGTGCCGTCGGGCACGGTCACGTCGGCACCGGGGGACACATTGCCCGCCGCGTCTGCCTGAGTCACGCCCAGTACGACGCCCTGAGCCACGGCGGGTACGAGGGTGATGATGAACGTGCCGTTGACCGCCACAGTGCCGGTGGCGATCAACGCACCGTTCACGTCACGGACAGTGACGGTGTCGCCGGCCTCGCCCTTGCCCGCGAGGGTGCCACCGTCCGGGCTGACCACCAGGTCAGTCACCGGTGGCGGTAAGGTGGTGTCGGGCGCCGTCACCATCATGGATGCGCTGCTGTTGCCGCTGGCATCGACGGCGGTCACTTCCAGCCGTTCGCCATCGACCTGTCCAGGGGCCAGCGCGACGACGAAGGTGCCGTCGGCCGCGACCCGCGACACGCCGACAACGCGCCCGGACAGCGAGCGTACAAATATGCGGAATCCGGCGCGGCCGGTGCCGGTCATGGTCAGCCCGTCGGGGGCCACGATCAGGTTTGCCGGCGGGGCGGGCTGGCTCAGGTCGGGCGCGCCAATCGCGACGTTGCCGGACACGTTGCCGGCGGCGTCCGTCAGGTTGACGGTCAGGGCCTGGCCGTTCGTCTGGGCCGGGATCAGCGGCACGTTGAATGTGCCGTCGGCGTCCACCGAAGCCGTGGCGACCACCAGGCCTGCGGCATCGAGAATGGTCACCGTCGCGCCGACTTCACCGCGGCCACTGATCCGGCTGCCGTCGCCACTGATGACGACATTGGTCGGGGCGGCGGGCGGCGTCGCATCGAGAGGCGCCGGTGGGGTGATGTCCGGTGCTGTGAGCGAACTGGTGGCCGAAGTGTTGCCAGCGGCATCGATAGCGCTCACGACCAGCGTCTGCCCGTTGTCCTGCGCCGGGCTGATCGTCAGTGAGAACGTGCCATCGGCGGCGGCCACGGCACTGCCCAGCAGCGTGCCATCGGCGGCGCGCAGTTGCACGGTAGCGCCGGGCTCGGCGGTGCCGGTGAGCAGGCTGCCGTCCGCGTTGAACAGCAGAGCGCCGGGGGCGCCAGGGGCGGTGGAGTCCGGGGTGGCGACCGCGGTGGAGGCTGACACGTTGCCGGCCGCATCCGTCTGGTCAACGGTCAGCGGCGCACCGGTGACCTGTGGCGTACCGAGCGGGACAGTAAACGTCCCGTCAGCCGCGACCACGACGCTGCCGAGCACGGTGCCGTTGGCCGCGCGAACCGTGATGGTGGCGCCGGCTTCACCGGTACCGGTCAGGGTCCGGCCATCGGCGGTCACGGTCAGATTGGCCGGGCCGACGGGTGCGGTGCTGTCCGGGGTGGCAATGGGGGTGGATGCAGACACGTTGCCAGAGGCATCGGTCTGGTCAACGATCAGTGATTCACCGCTCAATTGGGGTGCGTTCAGTGGGACCGTAAAATTGCCGTCAGCGGGCACCACGGCGGACCCCAGGACGTTACCCCGGACGTCACGCACGTTGATGGTCGCCCCGGGCTCGCCGATACCGCGTACGGTCAGGCCGTCCGCCGACAGCGTAATGTCGGAAGGCGCGGTCGGGGCGGACACGTCAGCCGCAGCGCCGCCTCCGCCACCGCCTCCGCCACCACCACCTGCGCCGCTCGCCGCCGCAGCCCCGCCTGCGCCTAACAGCCCGAGGCCGGCGAAGGCCCATTCAGGCGTGGCACTGCCCACAACGCCGGTGGTGGCGAGGAGCGAATCCAGGGAGGAGATTTCTTCGAAGGTGAAGCCGTTGAAGGCTTCGGTGCTGTAGCGGGCCTGCCACAGGGTGCCGTCCTGATTCTGGAACACCATGTCGCTGTTAACGCCATTGGGGTCGGCGTTGAAAAAATTATTAACGGTGACGCGCTCGCCGGATTTCAGCGTCACGGTCAGGTTTTGTCCGTTCCTGCTGACTGCAGCCACCTCGCTGGGTGGCACCGGCATTTGCACAACACTGGTTTGCGAAAGTTGTACATCCCCCCAGGCATTAGTAGTGATTTCGGACGTGGTTTTATTGGCGACTACAATATTGTCCATAACAGCTCCTGCCGTTTTCCATTGCGCATTCCAGACTTCGATGGTCCTGGAATAGCTATTGCCGATGGCACCCAAACGAGGGGTGCCAACTCACATTGGTTTGGCCAGACTCAGAAAATCTGGCATCCATCCGGATGACACTGGTATAGCAAAGAAAATAAAAATGGGAACCTGCCTGTAGTCCGTTTCTTTGTTCATCTGACCTCATGTAACCGGTTCCAAGGTGCGTTTCAGTCCCGAATTTTTTGTGTATTACCGTTTGGCTGGCCCGCAGAAACGGGCCTCACAGGTGATCGCACAGTGAGATCAAAACGCCATAAAAACGCGTCAAATTGACGCTGAAATTTTGGCGTGATTTTTTATTAAATCGGATGGATGGCGCAGGAAAAAGCGATACACGCCAGAACGTTAGTGCGTTATGGGGGTATTCAAATGGATAGCATCTCCGAAGGTTCGGACGACGCGTACTGGCATTTTTCAGTCAGCCGTTCATTTTTAGGCGTGCCCCGATAGCGGGGTTGGGGCCGCCTCGCAGCCCATCGTCGGGAGCCGGACTCCCATGGCCTGCGACCGCAAGCAAACACCCACGCGCATAGGGACCGCTTCTGCCGAAGGCATGGGAGCTGGCTTGCCTGCCATCTGGCGCGTAGCGGCAGTTGAAGCCGCCACCCAAACACGCTGCACCCCTCTGGCATGAACGCTGCTAGGATTTAAAGAGTTAATCAATTAATTAATTTTCGGTTCCGTTGCGGGCGCAGGCTGTTCCTGTTCTGCGGCGCAAACCGAGTGATTTGACTCTCAAGGTAGCGTGATCGATGCAGACAATCATGGGCCGTCGTGGCACTGCACCTACGCCGGTGGTGCAGGGCAAGGCCAAGACAAAGACCAAGAAGAAGGGGCCGGGAAGGCCCGAAGGCGCAAGCAATGTGCGCGATGAAATCCTCGATGCTGCCGAAGAGTTGTTCGCCAATCTGGGCTATGCCGGCACCACGTTGCGCGAAGTGTCGCAACAGGCCAGGGTCACCCAGGCGCTGATCAACTATTATTTCGGCTCCAAATACGGCCTGTTCGAAGAAGTGTTCATGCGCCGGGGCGCGGCGGTGTCGGACGAGCGCCTGAAAAACCTCGAAGCGCTGCAAGCGCAGGACGAGCCGGTGCAGGTGCGGCAGATCGTCGAAGCGTTCCTGCTGCCCACCGTCGTGTTGCGCACCAGCGTGCAGGGCCGGCACTTCCTGCGCCTGCAAGCCCGGTTGCACACCGAGCCGCCGAATATTTCCTACGCCTTGCGTGACAAAGCCTACGGCACCTCGACCCAACGCTATGTCGATGCGCTGCAGCAGGCGGTGCCGGGGCTGACTGATCTGGACGCCAACTGGCGCATCACGCTCATGGTCGGCACCTACCTGTACGCGTTCTCCGACAGCCACCGCATGGAGGAACGCTTGCCCGACGGCGCCTACAACCCCGACGACTGGAAATCCCTGATCCATCAAGTCACCAGTTTCGTGGTGGGCGGCATGTCAGCGTAGCGGCGCAGTCTGCGCACCATTCTGGGACCGAACCGACCAAAGTGGTGCTGGCTGGCACTGTCGGTTCGAGCGCAGCCCACAAGAAAAACCATAACAATCAGTGAGATAACGGTTGCCACGTGTTTGGCACGCCTCCTGCTATCTATTAATTAACGAGTTGATTAATTAATGGTAGCGCCGTGATAGAACGAGGAGTCGTGATGAACCTGATCGCCGTTTCATCTCATCAGCCGATTACCGCCAGCGACGGGTGCCAAGACCCGGTGCTGCTCAACGACTGGCATGTCGTGGGTTACAGCAGTGATTTCGTCGAAGGCACGATCTACCCCGTGCGGCTGCTGGAGCGTGAATTGATTGTCTGGCGCAGCGCCGACGATCAGGTGCACGTGTGGGAAGACCTGTGTATCCACCGGGGCGCGCGGCTGTCCAAGGGCTGGATCAAGAACGATTCGGTGGTCTGCCCGTATCACGGCTGGGAATACGACGGCAGCGGCGCCTGCACCCTGATGCCCGCCGCGCCGGATGAAAAGCCGATGAAGAAAGCCAAGGCGTTCCCGTATGCGGCCGTGGATCGTTACGGCTTCGTCTGGACCTGCCTCGGCGAGCCGGCCAGCGACATCCCGGTGTTTCCGGAGTGGGAAGACGAGCGCTTCATGAAGGTCCACAGCGGTCCGTACATCTACGACGCCAACGGCTTTCGCGCCGTGGAAAACTTCATCGACGCTTCGCACTTTCCGTTTGTGCACGCCGGCCTCAATGGCGTCATGGACAAGCCCGACCGCCTGGACCCCTACACCGTGGAAGAAGTCGACTCGGGCCTGCGCTCCTCCGAAGTGCGAGTGTTCCAGCCGTTCGGCGATGCCCGGGGCAAGCCGCTGGTGGCGTTCTACACCTACCACACCTTCCGGCCGCTGGTGGGCTACTTCTCCAAGCGCACCCAGGATTCCGATGCCCAAGGCAACGTCATCAGTGATAAATCCGACACCTTCGCCACGCTGTTCACCGTGCAGGCGCTGGACGACAAGCACAGCATCGTGCGCGTCTGTGCGGCCATGGACGTCATGCCCCGGCCTGATCCGCAGGCCGTGCGCGAGCGCGCCGACGTGGTGTTCGGTCAGGACCGCGACATCGTCGAGAGCCAGCGCCCGGAGCGCATCCCCGTCGAACTTCGCTACGAGTTGCACCACCGCACCGACCTGATGGGGCAGCGCTACCGGACCTGGCTGCGCAACAAGGGCATCCGTTATGGGGTTATCTGACGGCTTGCTCACGGTGCGCCTGCAAACCATCGAGTACGGCGCGCCGGGCATCAACCTCTACACCTTCGCTTCGGTGGACGGTTCGCCGTTGCCGGCGTACGAGCCCGGCGCGCACATCGACGTGGCGATGGCGCCGGACATGCTGCGCCAGTACTCGTTGCTGTGGCCTGCGCTGAACCCCGCGCAGTACCGCATCGCGGTGCAGTTATCGGAGGCGGGGAAGGGCGGGTCGCGGCAGCTGCATTTCGAATCGGTGGTAGGCGCGACCTATGAAGTCTCGCCCCCGCGCAATCATTTTCCGTTGCTGCCCGGCGCGGATGAATGTCACCTGTTCGCCGGCGGCATCGGCATCACCCCGATCGTCTCGATGTACCGCCAGCTCAAAGCCGACGGGCAGAAGGTGTCGCTGTATTACTGGGCCAGCGGGCCGGAGCACATGCTGTTTCACGCTGAGCTCAGCCAGGAAGCCGGCAGCGTGCAGTTGTTTCACACCCGCACCGGCGGCACGCCGCCGCCGCGCCTGAAGGACGTGCTGAGCACCGTGCCGGACAGCGCACAGCTTTACTGCTGCGGGCCACAGGGGATGGTCGATGAATTCGACCGCCTGACCCTCGACCGCCCGGAAGCCAACACCCACCGCGAACGCTTCAGCGCCACCACCGACGCCTTGCAACCGGGGGATACGTTCCGCGTGCGGCTGCAGCGTTCGGGCCTGACGCTGACGGTGGCCACCGAGCAAACCCTGTTGCAGGCCTGCGAAGCGGCCGGGGTCGACGTCGCGTATTCCTGCGAAGAAGGGGTGTGCGGCGCGTGCGAAGTGAAGGTGCTGGCCGGGCAGGTGGAGCACCGGGACACGGTGCTGACCCCGGCCCAACGCCAGCGCAGCGAAAGCATGATGATCTGCTGCTCGCGAGGCCGGGACGACGGTCTGGTGCTGGATCTGTAACCCGAATGTTTACCGGCGATTAATTAATTGCTCGGCCAATTATTACGACAGGTCGTGACGCCCGCAGTGCGCACGGCAGGAGGATTACCCATGGACAGAGCATTGCGAGTCGGCATCATCGGCGCGGGGATCGGCGGCGTCACCCTAGCGCGCGCCCTCAATCAACGGGGCATCGAGGCGCGGATATTTGAACGGGCGCCGATGTTCGGCGAAGTCGGCGCGGGGGTGCAGATGACCCCGAATGCGGTCAAGGTCCTGTCGGCCCTGGGCCTGGCAGATCAGCTGAAAACCATCGGCTTCCTGCCGCAGGCGATGGTCGGGCGCAACTGGAAAACCGCCCGCGAACTGTTCCGCACGCCGCTCAAGGAAAGCTGCCCGGCGCTGTACGGTGCCGAGTTCTATCACGTGCACCGGGCTGACCTGCACGCGGCATTGGCCAGCGACATCAAGCCGGGGCAGGCCACCTTCGGCGCGCAGTGCAGCGGCCTGATCCAGCACGCCAATACCGCCGTGGCGCAGTTTGCCGACGGTACCGAATTCGAAGCCGACCTGATCGTCGGTGCCGACGGCGTGCGCTCGGTGATCCGCGAGCAGTTGTGGGGCCAGGAGGCGGCCCATTACACCGGTCACATGTGCTGGCGCGCGCTGGTCAAGGTCGACAAACACCCGCTGCCCTTTGTCAGCCCCGATTCCAACTTCTGGATGGGCCCCAACGGCCACGTGGTGACCTACTACGTCAAGGGCGGTTCGATGGTCAACATCGTCGCGGTCAACGAGAGCCCGGCGTGGGTCGAGGAGTCCTGGAACGCCAAGAGCACCCAGGAAGAAATGCTCGCCGGCTTCCAGGGCTGGCACCCGAACCTGATCGAACTGTTCAAACGCACCGACCCCGACGCGATCTTCAAATGGGGCCTGTTCGACCGCGACCCGATGAAGACCTGGTCCAAGGGCAACGCCACGTTGCTAGGGGACGCGGCCCATCCGATGCTGCCGTTCCTGTCCCAGGGCGCGGCGATGGCCATCGAAGACGGCTACGCCCTGGCCCAGTCCCTGGCGTTTCACAGCCCGCGCCAGTTGCAGCAGGCGTTGCAGGCGTACGAAGCCGAGCGCCTGCCACGCACCAGTCGGGTTCAGCTCGAAGCCCGGGAACGCGGCCGCACCTACCACTTGCCTTCGGCCTGGTCGCAACTCAAGCGCGACATGGCCTACCGCTGGCGACAACTGCTCAATCCCAACGCCGTGGGGATCCAGGCCAACTGGGTGTACGAGTACGACGCCCGTGAGTGCGAAGCGCGTTTTGCCCAGGCGCAGAAGCTTTCGGCCTGATTGGCATACTCGTTGCTCGTTAATTAACTGCCCATTTAATAATGGTCGTCCGAGCCTGGAACGCCCTAATGCTGTGCAAGCCTTTCACCTGATCAGCTTGGAGAGAACCATGATTACGCGTGCACGTTTTACCCCATCGGGCCTGTTGGCCGGCTTGATCGCGCTGGCCGTCAGCGGTGCGGCCTGGTCGGCAGACACCATCAAGATCGGCGACATCAACAGCTACAAATCGCAGCCGGTGTTCACCGACGGCTACAAGAAGGGCATGGAACTGGCCATCGAGCAGATCAACGCGGCGGGCGGGGTGGAAGGCAAGAAACTGGAGCTGGTAACCCGCGATGACAACGCCAACCCCGGCGATGCGATTCGCCAGGCTGAAGACCTGATCAACCGCGAGCACGTGGACGTGCTGGCCGGCGCATTTTATGCGCACATCGGCACCGCGCTGTCCGACTACGCCAAGCAGAAAAAACGCTTTGTGCTGATCACCGAAGCCCTGAGCGACAACATCGTCTGGAGCGCCGGCAACCGCTACACCTACCGCCTGGACGCCTCGACCTACATGCTGACCTCGGCGCTGGTGGACGAAGCGGTCAAGCTGCACAAGAAACGCTGGGCCCTGGTGTACCCCAACTACGAGTTCGGCACCGCCGCCGCCAGTGCTTTCAAAACCCTGCTCAAGGCCCGCCAGCCGGACGTGGAATTCGTGACCGAGCAAGCGCCGCCGTTCGGCAAGGTGGACGCAGGCAGCGTGGTCCAGGCGCTGGTGGATTCCAAGCCCGATGCGCTGTTCAACGCCCTGTTCGGCGCCGATCTGGCCAAGTTCATCCGCGAAGGCACCACCCGTAACTTCTTCGGCGAGCAACTGCCGGTGCTCAGCATCATCACCGGCCAGCCGGAATACCTCGAACCGCTCAAAGACGAGATCCCGCAGAACTGGACCGTCACCGGTTACCCCTGGTACAGCATCGAAACCCCGGCACACAAGGCGTTCGTCGACGCGTACCACGCCAAATACGGCACCGAAAACCTGCGCTTCGGCTCGATCATCGGCTACTCGGCGATCCAGTCCATCGCGGCCGGGATCAAGGCGTCCGGCGGCAAGACCGATTCCGAATCCATGGTCGAGGCCTTCAGCGGCCTGAAAGTGAACACCCCGGACGGCCCGCTGGAATACCGCAAGATCGACCATCAGGCCACCTGGGGTCTGTACGTCGGCAAGCTGGCGGTCAAGGACGGGGCAGGCGTGATGGTGGATTACACCTTCAAGCCCGGCGACACCCTGCTGCCACCGGATGACGAAGTGCGCAAATTGCGTCCGGCTGAGTGATCGGTAGTTTTTGATTCTGCCCGGAGGGCGTGGGCGTCCAGCTTGCTGACGATCTGCCGGGAACCGGCAGCCATCCATGCTATCGAGTGCGTCTGACAGACCGCGTTCGGCAGTGTTGCTACCGCTTTGCGGCAGATCGTCGGCAAGCCGAACTCCCACGCCTTCGGCAGAAGCGGTATCGCACCACCTGCTTTCGGGGACCACATGGATTTTTCAGCGTTTCTTGCACAGTTACTCAACGGCCTGGCGGAAGCGTCGTCGCTGTTTCTGGTGGCGGCGGGGTTGTCGTTGATCTTCGGGGTCACCCGGATCGTCAACTTCGCCCACGGCTCGTTCTACATGCTGGGCCTGTACATCGGCTATTCGGTGGTAGAACACCTGATGGGCAGCCTCGGTGCGGCAGGGTTCTGGCTCGGGCTGGCGCTGGCGGCGATTTCCGTCGGGCTGATCGGCGCGGTGGTCGAGATCGTGTTGCTGCGGCGGATCTACAAGGCGCCGGAGCTGTTCCAGCTGCTGGCCACCTTCGCGCTGGTGCTGGTGATCAACGATGCGGTGCTGGGTTACTGGGGCGCTGAAGAATTGCTGGGCCGCCGAGCCCCCGGCTTGAGCGGTTCGATCGACATCCTGGGCCGGCAATTTCCCACCTACAACCTGTTTCTGATCGCCATCGGCCCCGTGGTACTGGGCCTGGTGTGGCTGTTGCTGGTGCGCACCCGTTGGGGCGTGCTGGTGCGAGCCGCCACCCAGGACCGGGAAATGCTCGGCGCCCTGGGGGTCAATCAAGCGTGGCTGTTCACCAGCGTGTTCGCCCTCGGCGCCATGCTCGCCGGGTTGGGCGGAGCGGTGCAATTGCCCCGCGAACCGGCCAGCCTGACCCTGGACCTGCGGGCTATCGGCGAAGCGTTTGTGATCGTGGTGGTCGGCGGCATGGGTTCGTTGCCCGGCGCCTACGTCGCGGCGCTGCTGATCGCCGAGATCAAGGCGCTGTGCATCGGCCTGGGCACGGCCACGCTGTTCGGCATCACGATTTCGTTTTCCAAGCTGACGCTGGTGATCGAGTTTCTGGTCATGGCGGCGGTACTGGTCGTTCGGCCGTGGGGCTTGATGGGCAAACCCCAGGCCACCAGTCGCAACTCGGCGCCGATCGAAGCGCCGATGCGCCCCGGTTCGCCGACCTTCAAATGGCTGATCGGCGGGCTGCTGCTGGTGCTGGCGGTCCTGCCGTTGCTGTCGACCTGGCTGCCGTATGCCAGCGTGTTGACCCAGGACGTGCTGGTGACGGTGCTGTTCGCCGTGAGCCTGCACTTCATCATGGGGCCCGGCGGGATGCATTCGTTTGGTCACGCCGCGTATTTCGGCCTTGGTGCATACGGCGCGGCGATCCTGTTCAAAGTGGTGACCATGCCCATGCCCCTGGCGTTTGCCTTCGCGCCGTTGGTGGCGGGGCTGGGCGCGCTGATTTTCGGCTGGTTCTGTGTGCGGTTGTCGGGGGTTTACCTGGCCATGCTGACCCTGGCGTTCTCGCAGATCGTGTGGTCGGTGGTGTTCCAGTGGGAAGACGTGACCGGTGGCTCCAATGGCATCACCGGCATCTGGCCCGCCACCTGGCTGGACGGCACGGCGTATTACTACCTGACCCTGGTGCTGGTGGCGGCCAGCGTGTTTGTGGTGCGGCGAATCCTGTTCGCGCCCTTCGGCTACAGCCTGCGCGCGGCGCGGGATTCGGCGCTGCGTGCGGATGCCATTGGCATCGACGTCAAGCGTGTGCAGTGGATGGCGTTTGTCATCGCCGGGCTGTTCGCCGGGCTGGCCGGGGCGCTGTACATCTTTTCCAAGGGCAGCATTTCACCGGACGCCATGGCGGTGGGCAAATCGGTGGACGGGCTGGTGATGGTGTTGCTCGGTGGCATTCAGAACCTGCTGGGGCCGGTGGTGGGCGCCAGTGTGTTCAGCGTGTTGCAGGACTCGATCATGCGCGCCACCGATTACTGGCGGGCGGTGTTCGGCGGGGTGATTCTGGTGCTGGTGCTGGTCTTCCCGCAGGGCATCGCAGGCTTCTTCCAACAGGTCGGCGAGAAATGGCGCGGCTGGCGTGGCTTGCGTGCGAAGGCCCAGGCCCATCGTAAACCGGTTTCCGTGGCCATGGAGAAACAGGCATGACCCTTTTAGCCGTACGTGATCTGAACAAATCCTTCGGCGGCGTTCGCGCGGTGGACGGCATCAATTTCGATCTGCACGAAGGCGAACTGCTCGCCCTGATCGGCCCCAACGGCGCCGGCAAATCCACCACGTTCAACATGGTCGGCGGGCAGCTCAAGGCCAGTGGCGGCTCGATTCGTCTGATGGGTAAAGAGCTGATCGGCATGCGCCCGCGCGACATCAGTCGTATGCAGGTCGGGCGCACGTTCCAGATCGCCGAGACCTTCGCCTCGCTCACCGTGGTGGAGAACGTGCAAATGGCGTTGCTCTCCCACCATGGCCGGGCGTTCTCGCTGTTCACGCCGGCGCGCAAGCAGTACCGGGCGCAGGCGCTGGAGCTGCTGGCGCAGGTCGGCATGCAGACCCACGCCGAGCGCCCGTGCAGTGAATTGGCCTACGGCGACGTCAAGCGGGTCGAGCTGGCCATGGGCCTGGCCAACGACCCGAAGCTGCTGCTGATGGACGAGCCGACGGCGGGCATGGGCCCTGAAGAACGCAACGACCTGATGGCCCTCACCAAGCGACTGGTGGTGGAACGCAAAATGGCGGTGCTGTTTACCGAACACAGCATGGACGTGGTATTTGCCTACGCCGACCGGATGATCGTGCTGGCCCGGGGGCGCTTGATTGCCGAGGGCGACGCGCAGTACATCCGCAATCATCCGAAGGTGCAGGAGGTGTATTTCGGCACCGGCAAGACCTTCGAAAAAGAACTGACGCACTCGCAGGTGACGGTATGAACGCTGTGCTCGACAACCCGACGCCGACGCCGACGCCGACGCCGACGCCGACGGCACCCGCCCAGGCCGAAGCGCTGCTGGAAGTGACCGCGCTCAACAGCTGGTACGGGGCGGCGCAGATTCTTTATGACGTCAGCCTGAACGTGCGGCGCGGCGAAGTGGTGGCGTTGATGGGGCGCAACGGCGCCGGCAAGTCGACCACGCTCAAGGCGTTGATGGGCATGCTGGCCCGTCGGCGCGGCAACATCCGCTTCATGGGCCGTGATGTTGCCGCCCTCGAGCCGTTTCAGCTGGCGCGTCTGGGGCTGGGTTTCGTCCCCGAGGATCGCCGGGTGTTCACTCATCTGAGCGTTACGGAGAATCTGGAGGTGGGGCGTCAGGCGGACCGTCGTTGGCCCGATGGCAGCGAAGCGTTGAACTGGACGCCCGCGCAGCTGTTTGAATTCTTCCCCAATCTGGGGGCGATGCAGGACCGGCCTGGCGGGCAGATGAGCGGCGGTGAACAGCAAATGCTCACCGTGGCGCGGACGTTGATGGGTAATCCGTTTCTGATTCTGCTGGACGAACCGTCCGAAGGCGTCGCGCCGGTCATTGTTGAACAGATGGCCCAGATGATCCTCGCGCTCAAGGCCAAGGGCGCCAGCATTCTGCTGTCCGAACAGAACCTGCACTTCGCCGAACTGGTCTCCGACCGCGCCTACGTGCTGGAACGGGGCCAGATCCGCTACGAAGGCAGCATGGCGGAACTCGCCGCCAACGAAGATGTGCGCAAGGCTTATTTGACGATGTAGGGCAGGGGGATCTACACCTTCCTGCGGACACACCACCTGCACCTCGGGCGCATGGTTTCATGACTGCTGCGCAGCCAATCGCGGGACAAGCCACGCTCCTACGGCCTTCGGCCAGAATCAAACATCAAACCGCACCACGCTCCGCGTCTGCCGACGGCCCAGGCGCGTGGGTTGCTCGCGGTGGGGGAGGTACATCCGACGCATTTTTCGCGCCTGATCTACCGTAATCGCGGGCAAGCGCGCTCCTACACGTGATGTGCGGTAACGGCATGCCGCTACGTCAAACCTAACCCTATGTAGGAGCGCGCTTGCTCGCGATGAGGGCGGTGAATCCGCTGCATCTCTGGCGCCTGATCTATCGCATTCGCGGGCAAGCGCGCTCCTACACGTGATGTGCGGCAACGGCACGCCGCTACGTCAAACCCAACCCTATGTAGGAGCGCGCTTGCCCGCGATGGGGGAGGTACATCCGACGCATTTTTCGCAGCTGATCAAATTACTTCGCGGGCACATTCACGCATTTATTTCCCCCGAAAGAGGCACAGTGCTGGCCCCTTGATTGCCATTTTGTAGGCAAACTCGCTTTCTTTTCAGAACGTTAGGTGCGGTTGCATGCGGATTTGTCTCTTGGTCCTGGCAGTGGGGAGTCTGGCGGGCGTTGCGTTTTCGGCCCAGGCGAAAGAGCTGAGCAAAAGTGAGCGTTACGTGTGCAGTTGGGGGTCGGGCATCGCGGGTTCGGCGCAGGCGTCCAAGCTGTCCAAAGTCTCGCTCTACGGCGCACGCAATAAAGTCCAGGCGCGTAAATATCCACAGCCGTGGATGCGCATGATGGCGCTGGGTATTACCGAGCAAACCTACGACAGTTCATCGCGGCTCAAGCCGGCGGCCGTCAAGCAAACCTATTATGAAGAGTGCATCAGACACGAACTGGCACGTCGGTAATGGACAGCTTCCGACAGCGGCGATATACATCGCTTAAACATGACAGGTTCTTCAATCCCGGTAATAACGGATGACTCTCGGCTTTTGAGGCGTTAGCATTGCGTGTGTGCGTAATGCGCTCCCCCTAAGTCAACTGGATTACTCAAATGTCTCGTCTCGCTGAATTTCGCAAACTTGAACAGCAACTCGCTCAACACCTGGCAGAACTTGAATCCCTTAAAAATGATTCCGGCCTGCAAAAGGAAATTGAGTTCGAGACCAAATTGCGGGCACTGCTGGGCGAGTACAGCTTCAGTCTGAAAGACGTCATCAATATCCTCGATCCACACGCCGCCCGCCGTGCCCCCGCGCAAGCCACCGCCCCGGTCAAGGCACAGCGCAAGGCCCGTGACCTGAAGGTTTACAAGAACCCGCATACCGGCGAACTGGTTGAAACCAAAGGCGGCAACCACAAGCAACTCAAACAGTGGAAGGCCGAGCACGGCGCAGACACCGTGGAATCATGGCGCACCCATTGATAAATAAAGCCGCATTCGTGCGGCTTTCTTTTTTCTGCTATTTGCGGGTTTGATGTCCCCAGTTGTTTCAAAAGTATTCAGCGCTTTCAAAGAAACACCGGCCTGAAGACGCCTTTCAATATCCCGCTGAATTCATTTCCCCAGCGACATTCCGGCCAAGGGATTCAATTGCGTGTATGAAATCGGATAGCACCAGGCGGTGCCTCGCCGCACTTGACGGCAAGGCACCGGTTTGAATCAGAACTTGAATGCCTGGCGACCGATCAACAACCACTTGCCACCCTGCTTTTGCCAGATCTGAAAGTTTTCGATTTCAGTCGGCACTTTTTTTCCACTGTTGTTCGCTTGTGCAGAGAAGTGATTGCGCACCAGCGCGACATCGCCACTCAGGGTGATGCGCTGGTTGAGCATCTTCAGTTCATCAAAACCACTGACACCGGTATCGATATCGGAAATGAATTCTTTCTTGTTCTGGACCTTGCCGCTGGAGTGCCCGTAAGACAGGTTGTCGGCGGTCAATGCTTCGAGGGCGGGGATATCGTGATGCCACATGGCCTGGGTCAGTTTGTCGACGGCGGCGGCGACGTCTTGCTCGTCGGACGCGGTGGCAACTGCCACATAGCCGCTGAACAGACACAAAAATCCTACCAGCAGTTTGATGCTTCTCATGGGAATTTCCTTATTGTTGTGAGGGATGTAGCCCGGCTTAACGCCGCAGGTATGTCATCATACAACTGCAATACGTTGCAACAGATCTCGATCCATCGCCGGACAATCCCACGCACGTCCCATGAGCGATGCCTAAAACGCCCGCCGTGTGGCGGGCGTTTCAATGCTCTCAGGCGTCGTCAAGCGCGCGAGGTTCGTGCATCGGGCAGCCGTTGTGCTGGCTGCGAAACCCGGCCGAGTGCTCATACGCCGGTTTGCGCACGCGATTGACGCCACCCAGCGGACGGTGTGCCGCCAGGCCATGCCACGGGCTGAAGCTCATGCCTTCGTCGATTTCCTGCTGGCGCGGTTCGCTCCACGACGCCTGACGGGGCACCTCGATCCGCCCCACGGTCACGAACGGGCTCAGCTCCTCTGACCATTGCACCGACGCGTCTTCAATCGGCATCTTGTCCAGGTCCGTGGCCAGTTGCACGCGCACTTCCCAGGTGGCGTCGTTCTCGGCGAAGAACGCTTGCACGGCCTCGCGCAGGCCGTCCGGGTTGTCGTCCAGATCGACCTTCTTGTCGGTCAGTTCGGTCAGGTTCGGCGACACCGGCACCACGCTGATCTTGGCGTAGTAGGGGCCGTAAAGCACCGGCACCACGGTGTTGAAGGTCTCGCCCAGAATGTGCGTCAGCGGGTGGCCGCCCAGGCTTTTCAATGTACCGCTCTCACCGCCGACTGCTTCGACGACCGTTTCAACACCGCGCAGCACCGCAGAAAACGCCTTCTTCATGCCCGGCGCCTTGTCGGTGGTCTTGGCCAGCAGCTTCAGAGTCTTCAGGAAAGCCTTCGGATCGGCCGCCGTAAACGCCTTGGCGTTCTGCATGACGAAATCCTGAGTGACCGCGCCTTCAGCGCCTGGCAACCGCTCGCCCTCAACCCCGACGATCTTGATCGCCAGGCCACGTGGCGTGGAGACCTTGTCATCCAGGATGTCCCCCGGATTGGTGGAGAAGCGCATGGCGACCGGGAACGTGCCGGGCGTGGCGAACGCGCCCTGGGCCAGCACCGCGCGCAGGCCTTCAATCACATGCAGCCGGCCATGCAGCAAACCGTGGGCCTTGGCGTGCACGCTGCGCACGGCGTGGCCGGAATCCTGGTAGGTGGTTTCAAGAATGTCGTGCATGGCCTCGACCAGACCCTGGCTGGTTTCAGCCTCGTCTTCGGGAATCTGCTCGAAAGAGGGTTGGAACAACAACGGCTGGAGATTGCTGCTAATCAGGGTCATGGGCGCTGCTCATTCAGGTGGGTCCGAATGCCAGCGCGAACGCAGTTCTCATTGACTGTTCTGGCGCTGACTATCACCAGACTCAGGCGCGTTGCAGCGGTTCACTCAAGTGGATGGACGCCTCTGTGTTTTACCTTCGAAACATGCCCACCAGCAAAATCATGTTCAGGCAGACGATGAGCAACGCGATGAACCAGGCGCAGATCGTGAGGGTTCTGCCGGTCACCAGATTGCCCATCAGTTGCTTGTCCGAGACAAACCGCACCAGAGGAATCACCGCGAACGGCAGCTGCATCGACAGGATCACCTGGCTCAGGACCAACAGCTTGGCCGTGCCGCTGGCGCCGTAGATGCTGGTCACGATGATCACCGGAATGATTGCCAGCCCGCGGGTGACCAGGCGTCGCAGCCAGCCCGGGATTTTCAGGCGCAGAAAGCCTTCCATCACGATCTGTCCGGCGAGGGTGGCGGTCACCGTCGAGTTGATCCCCGAGGCCAGCAGGGCCACGGCGAACAGCACGGAGGCCATGGCCACGCCCAGCATCGGCGACAGCAGGTGGTAGGCCTGCTCGATTTCCACCACGTCGGTTTTGCCGGCCTTGTGAAACACGGTCGCGGCCGTGATCAGGATCGCGGCATTGACGAACAGCGCCAGCATCAGCGCGATGCTGCTGTCGGTCACCGCCCAGCGCAGGCCGATCTTGCGCCCGGCGTCGGTGCGCGGGTAGGCGCGGGTCTGGACGATGGAGGAGTGCAGGTACAGGTTGTGGGGCATGACCGTGGCGCCAATGATGCCGATGGCCAGGTACAGCGCCGCCGGATTGGTCACGATTTCAGCCTGGGGAATGAAGCCACTCAGGACCTCGGCCAGCACCGGGTCGGCGAGGAACATCTGGATCGCGAAGCACACGAAGATCAGCGTCAGCAGGGCGATCACAAACGCTTCCAGCGCGCGGAACCCCCGGCCCATCAGCAGCAGAATCAGGAACACATCCACCGCCGAGATTACCGCGCCCCACACCAGCGGGATGTCGAACAGCAAATTCAAGGCAATGGCAGTGCCGATGACCTCGGCCAGGTCGCAGGCGATGATCGCCGTCTCGCAGGCCAGCCACAGCGCGATGCACACCGGCCGGCTGTAGCGCTCGCGGCAGGCGCGGGCCAGGTCCCAACCGGTGGCGATTCCCAACCGGGCGGACAAGGCCTGAAGCACGATGGCCATGAGGTTGGACAGCAGCACCACCGACAGCAGCATGTAACCGAATTGCGACCCGCCGGCGATGTCGGTGGCCCAGTTGCCCGGGTCCATGTAGCCCACGGCGACCATGTAGCCGGGGCCGGTGAACGCCAACAGCCGCTTGAACCAGTTGCCGGTCTTGGGCATCGCAATGCTGGCGCTCATCATCCCGCCGCCGAGCATGGTCTGGGGGGCCTGCGCGTCGTTTTCGCTGTGTGACATTAAAGGGCGCCTGGCTGAATACAAACCGGGGCGCAATCAACGTCCCGCTTAAGGGTTACAAGGACCTGCATCAACTCACCGACAGCGAGTCGCCCAGGGATTTCAGGTAGTCGCCAAACCCTTCACGGCAGCGGCAGCTTTTCCGCGCGCTGGTGATGACCCGATTGACGGCGGTCCACGTGATGGTGGCGCCGCTGCGTTCCAGGTCCTCGATCAAATGCACATCCTCATGGGCCGCCAGTGCCCTGAATCCGCCGGCCTTGGCATACGCAGCGGCGCTGACCCCCAGGTTGGCACCGTGGATATGCCGATGCCCGTCCACCGGCGTGTAGTGCGCGTCATAGCGCTCGCGGACCGCGTCGGAATGTTCGGTCCAGTCGGCGACTTCCACCACGCCGCAGACCGCGTCCGTGCCAAACCTTACCTGATCGGCCAGCCACGAGTAAGGCACCACGGTGTCGGCATCGGTGAACGCCAGCCAGCGCGCGCCCCGTTGCATCATCATCCTGGCGCCGTCAGCCCGGGTCATGCCGACATTGCGGTGGTTGCAGCAGTGCACCAACACGTCATGGCTCTGGGCAATGAGCAGGGAGGCGTCATGGCAATCGTCCAGCACAATCAGGATTTCAACCCGTTCATGGACTAGGTCCGAATGAGCGGCGGCGGCCAGCAACGACTTGATGCAGTCGTCCAGGACCAATTCTTCATTATGCGCGGGGACAATGATTGCAATCATCGATCAGTCTCGTCGCGGCACTCGCGACGATCGCGTCGGCCTCGGGAATGTCGACCGGAGCGCCTGGCGATTCGTTTCAACTATTTGCCGACCGCCTGACCATGCGCATGCCGGGCCAGACAGACTGAACTCGCTGCGCCGTCCTGCACCCAATATCCACTATCGGCCCGGCTAAGGCACTGTGCATGATGCAAGACGATCAATCGCCCCTGTACATCGGTTGCGCTGGCTGGAACCTGCCACGCGACTATTGGCCGGCATTCCCGCCCGACGGCACCCACCTGCAACGCTATGCCTCGGTGTTGTCGGCGGTTGAAATCAACAGTGCGTTCTACCGACCCCATCGCGCACAGACCTACGGGCGCTGGGCAGAGAGCGTGCCGCCAGGCTTTCGTTTTTCGGTCAAGCTGCCCAAAACCATCACCCATGAACACCGATTGGTGGACTGCGAGGCACTGCTGGACGCGTTTCTGTACCAATGCCTGCACCTGGGGGAGGCGCTGGGCTGCCTGTTGATCCAGTTGCCGCCCTCGCTGGCGTTCGAGCCGGACCGGGCTGAGGCGTTTTTCAGGGCGTTGCGTCAGCGTTACCCAGGATTTGCCGTGGTGGAGCCGCGCCACGAGAGTTGGCTGCAGGCCCATGATCTGCTGATCGAGTACCGTATCGGCCAGGTCGCGGCCGATCCGTCGCGCATCCGTGGCGGGGAGGTGCCGGGCGGCTGGCCGGGGATTCGCTATTGGCGCTGGCACGGTTCGCCGCGGATTTATCACAGCGCTTACACGCCTGAGCAATTGTCGGCACTGGGTTTAGATGCACAGGTTTCAGCGGGGGAAGGTGTCGCGACGTGGTGCATTTTTGATAACACCGCCAGTGGCCTGGCCGTGGGTGACGCGTTGGCGCTGCAAGCGTTGATGTGCCAAAAGAGATTGGACGGGTGAAAAACAGGAGAGCGAGCAGGCCCGCTCTCCGCTGAGGCTTACATCAGGCCGAAGCGACCGCTTTGGCGATGGCGTCGTTGAACGCCGGCAGATCGTCCGGGGTGCGGGAGGTGATCAAGGTCCAGCCATTGGCGCCGCATTCCTGGACTTCCTTGTCGACCCATTGGGCCGCACCGGCGTTTTCCAGGTCCAGGCGCACGCTCGGGTAGGAGGTCAGCGTCTTGCCTTCGATCACGCCGGCGTTGATCAACAACCACGGACCATGGCAGATGGCAGCGACGGTCTTGCCAGCGTCAGCGAACGCCTTGACCAGCTGTTGAGCGTCGGTGTCCAGGCGCAGGGTGTCGGCGTTGACGGTGCCGCCGGGAATGACCAGCGCATCAAAGTCAGCGGCGTTCAGGCCGGCGAGTTTGCTGTCGGACTCGACGGTCTTGTCTTTCTCGGCGTCGTTCAGCACGGTTTGAGTGGTGCCGCCTTTGCTCGAAGCGTGCGTCACGGTGGCGCCGAAGCCGCGCAGGGCCTCAAGGGGCTTGACGAGTTCATCGCGCTCGATGCCGGCGTTGGAGGTGATGATCAGGATTTTCTTGCCTTGCAGTTGGGTGCTCATTGCGTCATTTCCCTCGTAGTGAATGCAGTGGTCGCCGGAGCAGAATCCGGCGGTGCTGACAGTGGGAGGGCGCAGCGAAACTGAAAGTTCAGCCCGATTTCAGCAGCGTCTGAAATCCAAAGTGGGAGCGGACCCGTCCGCGAAGGCTATTTCTCAGGCGCAGTCAGTCTGTCGGATGTACCGGCCCATTCGCGGACAGGTCCGCTCCCACGGAGCCTGCGAATAAGCCCACTCGGCGGTCAAGTGCCCCGCAGCAAGTCGTGGGCGTTCAACAGTTCGTAGGCGATTTCCGGGTGTTTTTCCAGGCCACGGCGGATGGCGGCGGGGATCGACTGGCGGGTCTTGCGGCACATGCCGGGCAGCGTATCGATCTGAAAACCGATGCCGCGCACCGTGCGGACTTCGTTGAAGCCGGGGGCGATGTGCAGGCGGATACCCAGTTGCTCGTGCATGCGCTGCTGCATGTGTTCCAGGTCGGCAAGGCTGGAGATGTTTTCCAGCCGCTCCAGCAGGCGCTTTTCCTCGACGCGGGTCAGCCACAGGATGCGCAGATCGGCTTCCGGTGTTTCAAGCAGCCGCTCCCGCTGGCAATCGCAGGCACCGGGGGGACAGGGTTGGCGGGGAGGAGGGGTGGCGTTCATGGGCTGCAATCATAACGATGCATCGACGGGTTTGCCCATGGGCTTTAGTCGGCTTTGTGCAGGAGTGAACTTGTTCGGCTGGCGGCTTGCCTGATACATCATGCCGGACGCGAAGCAAACACGGTCTGTGGGAGGGAGCTTGCTCGCGATTCAAGGCTGGCGGCCGAAAGCTTCGAAGGATGTACCGGCCTCATCGCGAGCAAGCCGCCCCTCCCACGGTAACCGCTATGCAGTTATTTTTTGAACGGCGATTGTTTGTGCGTCCCCAATGTGAGGTAAAAAATGAACACGCTGTCAAAAAACCTGAGCGGCCTGGTGTTGACCGCCGCACTCACCGGATGGGCCGCCACCGCGTGCGCCGGGGTCACGCCGCCGGCGGCGGCAGGCATTGGCGCCGGCACCCCGTCGTCGGGCAGTGCCACGGTCAACGGCACCGGGAGCGGCACGGTGGATGGCAATCGCAACCCGAACCGACGCAGCCCTGAGCTGCCGCTGCCGTCCTCCCCCCAATCGGCCGGCAGCAGCGGGACGGACGCGTTGCAACAGCAGCGCCAGCAAAGCGGCGAGCAGATGATTCAGGAGCGCAAGGGTCAGGCTGGCGACACCCGTTGACTCACGCCTGACCGACCACCGGCCGCACGAAGGCGGCACGCAGCTGGTCGATGTCTTCACGGCATGCGCAGCCGGTCAGGTGATCGTTCACCAGCCCCATGGCCTGCATGAAGGCGTAGACCGTGGTGGGGCCGACGAAGGTCCAGCCGCGTTTCTTCAGGGCTTTGGACAAACGAATCGAGGCCGGCGACATCGGGTTCGCGTTCCAGTAATCCAGATCGAGCACGGTGGGCCGTTCCTCGGCAGCCGGCTCGAACGACCACAACCACGCCGCCAGGGAGCCGGTCTCGTCGATCAATTCCCGGGCGCGGCGGGCGTTGTTGACCACCGAGCGAATCTTGCTGCGGTTCCTCACGATGCCGGGGTTGGTCATCAGCCGGTCGATGTCGGCCTCGGTGTAGACCGCCACGGTGTCGATGTCGAAACCGTCGAACGCCTGACGAAAGGCTTCGCGCTTGCGCAGGATCGTGATCCACGCCATCCCGGCCTGGAACCCTTCGAGGCAAATCTTCTCGAACAGACGCACGTCGTCGGCCACCGGGCGGCCCCACTCGCAGTCGTGGTAGTGCAGGTATTCCGGCGCCGCTGTGCGCCACTGGCAGCGGACAGCACCGGCTTCATCAATCGTCAGCCCGGGGGCAATCGTGGTCATGGGGCACGCCTCGCGATATTCTCGGCACCACCTTAAAGGAGACTTGCATGCGTGTCGTATCGTTCGTAGCCCACGTTGTGGTGTCAGCACTGGCGCTGACGTCGGCGGTCACCGCTTACGCCAGTGAAGAAACGCAGTTGGTGCAGTCGATCAACGCGTACCGTAATCAGGCGCAACGCTGCGGCGGGCAGGTGTCCCAGGAATTGCCGCCCTTGACGGCAGACCCACGGCTGAACCTTCCGGCCACCGGTGGCGGCGACCTGCAACAGGCGCTGGCGCGTGCGTCCTACCCGATGGTCAGCGTGCAGGCGATCACCTTGTCCGGCCCGCGCGATGCGCAATCGGCCATGACCGCGGTGCAGGAGAGTTTCTGCCAGGTGGTGCTCAATCCGCAGTTCATCGACGTCGGCGTCAGCCGGGAAGGGCGCGACTGGCGCATCGTGCTGGCGCGGCCGTTGCTCACCGCGCGGCTGGGCGACTGGCAGGCCGAGGGGCAGAAGATGCTGGAGATGCTCAATACTGCCCGTGCGCAACCTCGCACCTGTGGTGGAACGCCGTTCGCCGCCACCACCCCGTTGGCCTGGAACGCGACCCTGGCTACCGCCGCCCAGGGCCACAGTCGCGCCATGGCCAACAACAATTTCTTCGACCACCTGGACCGCGACGGCCGCACCCCCGGTGACCGGGCCGAGCTGGCGGGTTACGTATTTCAGCAGGTTGGCGAAAACATCGCCGCCGGGCAGGACACGCCACGCAAAGTCGTCGACGGCTGGCTGGCCAGCCCCGGCCACTGCGCCAACCTGATGAACCCCGGTTTCCGCGAACTCGGCGCCGCCTACGCCACCGACCCCAAGAGCGACGCCGGCGTCTACTGGACCGCGATGTTTGGTGCGCAGTGAGATTTGATCGTCGCTCTTGAGGGAGGGAGCTTGCTCGCGATAAGGCCGGTGCAGCCGGTACATCTTCTGGGTGACAGCCGCCGGATCGCGAGCAACCGCCCTCCCACAAGCCCCAACCCTACAACCCTTCCTTCGCCGCACCGCGTATCGCGTCCAGCAGCATCGCGAACGCCGGGTTGTCGTTGTTCGCGCCCCAGATCAGGTGCAATTCGCTCTGCACCCCTTCGCCCAGGTCGATATCGCGGAAGACCACGTCCTTGAACACTACGCTGGTGGCGCAGCGGGGGACCAGTGCCAAGCCCATGCCAGCGTTGACCAATGCCAGAATCGTCAGCGACGAGCCCAGCCATTGCACGTACTGCGGCGCCACCCGGGCTGAACGCAGCATGCCGGTGAGCAGCTCGTTGAAGGGCGGATAGGCCGAATGCGAGTACATCAGAAACGGCTGCTGATCCAGATCGGCCACCGTCACGCTGGGCGCGCTGGCCAGGGGATGACTGCTGGGCACCGCCAGCACGAACGGCTCGCGCACCAGGCATTCGGTGTCGTAGCCGGGTTCGAGCAACGGCGCCCGGGCGATGCCCAGATCGATCCGCCGCGCGCGCAATGCTTCGTGCTGCTGGTAAGTGTTCATTTCCGACAGCGAGATCTTCACGTGGGGTTGCTTGAGCCGCGCCTCGGCGATGACCTTGGGCAAGAACTCGTACACCGCACTGCCGACAAAGCTGATGGACACCGTGCCGATGTCGCCCTCGGCAAAGCGCTTGGCGGACACCGCCGCCTGCTGGGCGCGCTCCAGCAGGTTTTGCGCTTCGACGAAAAACGCCCGACCCGCCGCCGTCAGCGCCACGCTCCGGGTACTGCGGGTGAACAACGCCACACCCAGGTGATGCTCCAGCAACTGGATCTGCCGGCTGAGGGGCGGCTGGGTCATGTTCAGGCGTTCGGCGGCGCGCCGAAAATTCAGTTCGGTAGCCACCGTGGTGAAACAGCGCAACTGGGCGAGTTCGAACATTGATTCAATCCAGGTATCAATCAAGTGCCAATCTAGATTAGACGGTAACAATCGCAGCGTACATGATCGGGGCGTTCCCACAAAAATAATGATCGGGAGTTCGCCCCTTGAATACCGTCCCCCTGCATGGCGCCCCAAGTCCCGCAGACGCCACCGTCCTCGCCCGCGCTGCCGCCAAGGTCAAGCGCCATGTGCTGCCGCTGTTTGTGGTGATGTTCATCGTCAACTACATCGACCGGGTCAACATCGGCTTCGTGCGCAGCCACATGGAAACCGACCTGGGCATTGGCGCCGCAGCCTACGGCCTGGGTGCCGGGTTGTTCTTCGTCGGTTACGCCCTCTTTGAAGTCCCCTCCAACATGCTGCTGCAACGTTACGGCGCCCGTGCCTGGCTGACGCGCATCATGTTCACTTGGGGCGCCGCCGCCATGGCCATGGCCTTCGTCAAAGGCGAAACCAGCTTCTATGTCCTGCGCTTCATTCTGGGGGCGGCCGAAGCAGGCTTCTTCCCGGGCATTATTTACTACTTCACTCAGTGGCTGCCGTCGACCGAGCGCGGCAAGGCCATGGCGATCTTCCTCAGCGGGTCGGCCATTGCCTCGGTGATTTCCGGTCCTGTGTCCGGGGCGCTGTTGAACGTCAGCGGCCTGAGCCTGCACGGCTGGCAGTGGATGTTCCTGATCGAAGGGTTTGCTTCGATCATCCTGTGTGGCTTCGTCTGGTTCTGGCTGCAATCCCATCCGCGCCAGGCCAAATGGCTGACGGACGAGGAAAAGGACGCCCTCGAAGACGCCATCGCCGAGGAACAGCGTCAGCGTGAAGCGACCCAGACCGTCAAGCCGTCGATGTTCAAGCTGCTGGCGGACCGGCAGATCGCGCTGTTCTGCTTCATCTATTTCTCCATCGCCCTGACCATCTACGGCGCCACGTTCTGGCTGCCGAGCATGATCAAGAAGATGGGCACCATGGGCGACTTCCAGGTCGGCCTGTTCAACTCGATCCCGTGGATCATCTCTATCATCGCCATGTACGGCTTCGCGGCCCTGGCGTCGAAATGGAAACACCAGCAGGCGTGGGTGGCCCTGACCCTGGTCATCGCGTCGTTCGGCATGTTCATGTCCACCGTCGGCGGACCGATCTTCGCTTTCGTCGCCATCTGCTTTGCCGCCATCGGTTTCAAGGCGGCCTCGGCGCTGTTCTGGCCGATCCCCCAGGGCTACCTCGACGCCCGCATCGCGGCGGCGGTGATCGCCTTGATCAACTCCATCGGCAACCTTGGCGGTTTCGTCGCGCCCACCACCTTCGGCTTCCTGGAGCAAACCACCGGTTCGATCCAGGGCGGCCTGTACGGCCTGGCGATCACCTCGCTGGTGGCCGCCGTCGTCATCTTCTTCGCCCGCACCACGCCCAAAGGCGACACGGCGGATTCGCTGTCGGGAAAGGCCGCGCCGGTGACTAAGCCGGTGCAGTCGGGCGCTCAGCATCCCCACGTATCCACCCCTGATCAATCGGGAGCAGTCTCTTGAAAATCACCCGCGTAACCGTCACCCCCATTGCCTTCCGTGATCCGCCGTTGCTCAACGCCAGCGGTATCCACGAACCCTTTGCGCTGCGCTCGATCATCGAAATCGAGAGCGACAACGGCTACATCGGCCTGGGCGAAAGCTACGGCGACGCCCCGGCCCTGGCGATTCAGCAGCAACTGCAAAGCCAGTTGATCGGGCTGGACCCGTTCAACCTCAATCAGCTGCGGGCCATCGTTCAGGCCACCGTCGCGGCCAACAAGCCGGTGAGCGTTGCCGGGGCCGAACTGGCGCCGGGCTCCCACGCCAGCAAAGCGGTGAGCAATGCCTATTCGGCGTTTGAAGTGGCATTCCTCGATTTGCAGGCGCATTACCTGGACGTGCCGCTGGTGGATTTACTGGGCGGCGCGATTCGCGACGAGATCCCGTTCAGCGCGTATCTGTTCTTCAAATACGCCGAGCACATCGATTCCCCGTACAAGCCCGACAGCTGGGGCGAGGCGCTGAATGAAGCGCAGATCGTGGCCCAGGCCGGGCGCATGATCGAGGCCTACGGCTTCAAGAGCATCAAGCTCAAAGCCGGGACGCTGCCCCCCGAGCATGAAGTGTCGTGCATCAAGGCCCTGAAAAAAGCCTTCCCCGGTTACCCGCTGCGTATCGATCCGAATGGTAATTGGTCGCTTGAGACATCCATTCGGATGGCTGAGTTGTTGGGCGACGATCTGCAGTATTACGAAGACCCGACGCCTGGCCTGGAGGGCATGTCCGAGCTGCACAAACGCACGGGCCTGCCGCTGGCGACCAACATGGTGGTCACCGATTTCGACGAGTTCCGCCGCAGCGTCGCCCTGAACAGCGTGCAGATCGTGCTCGCCGACCACCATTACTGGGGCGGTCTGCGGGACACCCAGGCGCTGGCGAAAATGTGCGACACCTTTCGCCTGGGCGTGTCCATGCACTCCAACTCGCACCTGGGCATCAGCCTGATGGCCATGGCCCATGTGGCGGCGTCGGTGCCCAATCTGGATTACGCCTGCGATACCCATTACCCGTGGCAGGAACCGGACGAGGAAGTGATCAAGGGCGGCAAACTGCCGATAGTCGACGGCTGCGTGAAGATCACCCGCGCAGCCGGCCTGGGGCTGGAAATCGATCAGGATCAACTGGCCAAGCTGCATGAACAGTTCCTGACCTGCGGCATTCGCCAGCGTGACGACGTCAAGCAGATGCAGCGCTACAAGCCCGACTGGAAAGCGGTCAAGCCGCGCTTCTGAAGAAATGTGTGTGTTTTGCCCGGTCCCTGGCCTGAGTTATCAGGCCAGACCGGGCTTTTTTGTGGGTGATGAAATGGGGTCTCGGAAAACCGGTTCAGTGGGCGGGGGGCTTGCTCGCGATTCGGCGGTGGACCTTTGAGGAAATTAGCCGATGCACCGACGTCTTCGCGAACAAGTTCGCTCCTACAGGTGCGTAGGGAAGTGGGGGAACCAATAATGGCTCGGTGCCATCTTATTTTGACCAAGGGGTTGTACAACGGCGAAAATACTTATACAAGGCTGGTAATTATCCGGTTTTCTGTACAAGTTTTTAGCTGAGCCAAAGCGTAGCGCGCCTAAGGTCCCGTCCGTGAAAACACCACCGGCCGGCACTTTGCATGAATTCCACGCCAGCGTTGGGAACTTTCTGGGAGCTGCACTCTGTCGGGAAGATTACAGAATCGTGAACAAGGGCCGATCCTGTTGGATAAGTCTTGAGTGTTTCCCCCTCGAGCGCGATGAATCCGTCCGCCGGAACTCTTTCCGGCGCACCTATCGAGTAGCTGGTGTCATGAAGAAGAGCCTGCCTGGCACCCTGAAAGCGTTGATGTCAGTGCCACGCGACAACCCCCGTCTGCTCAAGGCGCAGTACCTGGCGTTGGCCAGGCAGCTGCCGATGATGTATTTGACGCTGCTGGTCAATACCCTCGCGCTGGCCGCCACTCACTTCGACACGGCGCCGCGCTGGCTGGTGCTGTATTGCCCGGCGGTGTTGACGGTGGTGGGCTTGAGCCGGGCGTTGATGTGGATGCGTTTGCGCAAGGAGTCGCCGTCCATCGAGAAGATCCTGAGCACGCTGGTGCGCACCAACCGGTTGTCGGGCTTCATCGCGGTGGGCTTCACCGTCTGGTCGCTGGCGCTGTTTCCGTATGGCGACGTCTACGCACAGATGCACGTGGCGTTGTACATGGCGATCACGGTCATTGTCTGCATCTTTTGCCTGATGCACTTGCCGCCCGCTGCCCTGACTACGGCAGTGGTGGTCAACCTCGCCTTCGTGGCGTTCTTTGGCGCGACCCACAACCCGATATTCGTGGCGACCGCCGCCAACGTGTTCCTGGTGTCGACGGCCATGCTGGTGGTGTTGCAAAACCACTACGGTGATTTCACGCGGCTCGTCAACATGCAGGCCAGCACCGAACAGCTGAGTGACGAAAACGAGCGGCTGGCCAATCAGGACAGCCTGACCGGGCTGCCCAACCGCCGGCAGTTTTTCAACGTGCTGGAAATCCAGCTCGAGCAGGCCATCAACCGTGGTGCACGGTTGGCCGTGGGTTTGATCGATCTGGACGGTTTCAAGCCGGTGAACGATGTCTATGGCCACGGCGTGGGTGACAAGCTGCTGATGCAGGTCGGTCAGCGGCTGACGAAATTTGCCGACGAACAGGTGCACCTGGCTCGCCTGGGGGGCGATGAGTTCGGCCTGATCATGTCCGGCGCCATCAGCGACGGCGGGCTGCGTGCCATGGGCCATTGCGTGTGCGACATCCTGCGCGAGCCGTTTCTGGTGGGGGACATCCAGCTCCAGATCAGCGGCTCCATGGGGCTGGTGGTTTTCCCGGACATGGCCACCTCCGCCGTTGAGGCCTACGAGTACGCAGACTACGCGCTGTACCAGAGCAAGAAATTCTCCGCCGGCAGCATGTGCCTGTTTTCGGCCGTCCACCATCAGCAACTGAACCGCGACGTGCTGACCGAGCAGGGCCTGCGCCGGGCCAATATCGTCGAAGAATTCACCGTGGTGTACCAGCCGATCATCAACATCCGCACCCAGCGGACGGTGGCGTTCGAAGCCCTGGCGCGGTGGGTCAGCCCGGAGCTGGGCAGTGTCGCGCCCAGCCATTTCATCGCCGTGGCCGAGCGCATCGGCCTGATCAACCGATTGACGCTGCCGCTGCTGGAAAAAGCCCTCGACGCCGCCAAGTCCTGGCCGCGGGATGTGCGCCTGTCGTTCAATCTCTCGGCCCATGATTGCGGGTCGGAGGAGGCGGTGCAGCTGATCATGGGGGTGGTCAGGCGCAGCCGGTTCGATCCGCGTCGGCTGGACTTCGAGATCACCGAAACCGCCGTCATTCAGGACATCGTGCAGACCCAGCGCGCCATCAGCCTGTTCCGGCAACTGGGCTGCGGTATCTCCCTGGATGACTTCGGCACCGGGTACTCCAGCCTCAGCCAGATCCACGCGCTGTCGCTGACCAAGCTGAAAATCGATCGCAGCTTCATCACCAACATTCATCAGGACCTGGCCAGCTACAAGATCGTCAAGTCGCTGTTGGCGCTGAGCCAGGACATGGCGCTTGAGTGCATCACCGAAGGCGTGGAGATCGAGGAGGAGCTGGACGCCTTGAAAAGCCTGGGTTGCACGCTGGTGCAGGGTTACCTGTTTTCCGAGCCGCTGGTGGCTGAAGACGTGGGCGCCTGGTTGCGCCGCGACGCCTTGTGGGGCAGCGTCTCCGGGCAACGTCTGTCCGGCCTGTAACCTCAGGCCGGCCAAATAAATCTGCCGCCATTTTGGCCGATGCGATAGTCTTCGCACCATTGTCGGTACTGACACGTGGACGGAAAGCTATAGATGGCGCCTGATGACTACCTCGTAATGACCAGCCAGGAATGGGCAGGGCTTCGCGCCAATACCCCGCTGACGTTGTCCGAAGAAGAACTGTCGGCGTTGCGCGGCGTCAACGAAGACATCTCCCTGGAAGACGTTGCCAATATTTACCTGCCGCTGTCCCGATTGATCAATCTGCACGTCAGCGCCGCGCACAACCTGTCCGGCATCAAGGACACCTTTCTCGGGCGCCCGGCGCACAAACAGACCTTCGTCATCGCCGTCGCCGGCAGTGTGGCGGTGGGCAAGAGCACCTTCGCCCGGGTGTTGCAGGCCTTGATGGCGCGCTGGCCCGATCACCCCCGGGTCGATCTGGTCACCACCGACGGCTTTCTGCACCCCAACGCAAAGCTCGACGGCGAGGGCCTGATGCACCGCAAGGGCTTCCCGGAAAGCTACGACCGCAAGCGCATGGTGCGGTTTTTGTCCGACCTCAAGGCCGGCGCCGCGCAAATCACTGCGCCGGTGTATTCCCACATCAGCTACGACATCGTCCCCGGCAAATTCCAGACCGTCAGCCAGCCCGACATCCTGATTTTCGAGGGCCTGAACGTGCTGCAGACCGAAGGCGACAGCAGCCAGAAGCCTGGCAGCATCGTCTCGGATTTCTTCGATTTTTCGATCTACCTCGATGCCGACGAAATCAACATCGAGCAGTGGTACGTCGAGCGCTTCCTGATGCTACAACAAACGGCGTTCCGCGCCCGGGGCGCTTATTTCCGTGAGCTGGCGGACCTTGATCCTGCGAAATCCCCCGACGCGGCGCGCAAGATCTGGCGCGACATCAACCGCCCCAACCTGCTGGAAAACATACTGCCCACCCGGGAACGGGCGAACCTGGTGGTGCGCAAGAGTGCCGACCACTCGGTGAAAGAGCTGTGGTTGCGCTGAGGCTGCCGGCCTATCGCTGTGGGAGGGAGCTTGCTCGCGATTCGGTGTGTCAGGCGCCGTTGCCGAATCTGACAGAGCGCATCGCGAGCAAGCTCTCCCCACCAAGTCCTCAAGCAGATCGTTCCTACTCTGTAGAGACGCTCACCCCTCAAACCGCAACGCGTTGGACAGGTCCCCCATCGGGGGCTGGCCGAGGGCGATCATGGCGTTGTCCCGCTCGCTCAGACCGTTGAGGGTTTCCAGGCCGTGTACGCGGGTGATCAGGCGCAGGATCGAGGCGGTGTCGTAGACCGTGTGATCCACCGTGCCCTTGCGCGCGAACGGCGAGATGACCAGCGCCGGAATGCGCGTGCCCGGACCCCAGCGATCCCCTTTGGGCGGTGCAACGTGGTCCCACCAGCCGCCGTTCTCGTCCACCGTCACCACAATCACCATGTTGTCCCATTGGGGGCTGGCGCGCAGGACCTTGATCGCGCGGTCGATGTGCCGGTCCCCTGAGGCGACGTCGGCGTAACCAGCGTGCATGTTCAGGTTGCCTTGCGGTTTGTAGAACGACACCGCCGGCAACGTGCCCGCCTGGGCGTCCGCGAAAAACTTGTTGGTCGCGGTTTCATCGCCCAGCCCTCCGTCGCGCAGGCGCTTGCGGCGTTCTTCGGGGTGCTCCGGGCCTTGCTGCCTGAAGTAGTTGAATGGCTGATGGTGGTACTGGAAATTCGGGATTTTCGGGATGCCGCCCGAGTCCTTGAACTGATCCAGCGTGGCCTGCCACGCTCCGGCGTACCAGGCCCAGTCGATGTTCTTTTTCGAGAGCTTGTCGCCAATGTGCTCGTGGCTTTGCGGCACCAGCACGTTGGCCAGGTCGGGTTTTGAATAATGCGGTTTCTCCGGGTCACGCAGCCAGGTCGGCCAGTACGGCGGGGCGAGGGTGTTCACGCCGTAGCCGTCCGGGGTGAGGGCGCTGGGGCCGAACTGCGGCGGGCCGGTGAGGGCGCTGACCGGGGATTTTTCCAGCGGCTTGAGCCGGAAGTCGTGGGGGTCGTCGCTTTGCAGCACGGCGATCTGTGATTGGGCGGGGGAGTTGGCTGCGTCCGGGTAAAAGGGCGCGGTCGCCGACACCAGATAGTGGTGATTGAGGAACGAGCCGCCGAAGGCGCCCTGGAAGAAGTTGTCGCAGAGCACGAACTCCTTGGCCACATCCCACAAGCGCAGGGAATATTGCGACTGGCTGTAGTAGCCCATGGGCAGTCCGCCTGAATCCGCCCAGGCCACGAACGCATCGTTCTTGCCGCCGTTGATTTGCATCTGGTTCTGGTAGAACACATGCCACAGGTCCCGCGTTGCCAGCCCCAGGGGCAGGTCCTCACCGTTGGGGCCCTTGAGCGGATAGGGCGCGTTGGGCAGGTTGTCCTGAAACTGCACGCCGACGGCGTAGGTCACGCCGTCCACGGTTTGCGGGCCCACCTGCAACACGCCGCCCCATGCTGGCGGCAGGGTTTGGAGCACCGTGCCGTCGCGGTCGCGTTGCCGAAAGTCAGACGGCTTGAGCGCCGACAGAGGCTTTTCGACCCCGGGGAAATCGCCGAACAGGTTATTGAAACTGCGGTTTTCCGCGTAAATGACCACGATGGTTTTGACGTTGTCCTGCAACGCCTTGTCCAGGGCCGCGCCGGACAGCGCAGTGTTCGGGGCACTGTCTTTGCCGGCTTCTGCCGCGCTGGCCTGCCCATAACCACCCAGCGTCGCACCAGCGCCCAACACCGCGACACCCCCCAGAAAGCGGCGTCGGCCGCTGTCCACCGGCGTATCGCCGACCGCAGGGATGGACGGGTCTTGGGGTTTTTCGCTCATGGCTGTACCCGCTCGCGGGGCTGAAGGTGTTACAGAGTGTTTCGACGGAGCCTAGCGAGGGGATGTGACGGTAATGCGACAGTCTGGGCGCGTAGTGAGCCGGCGGGGCGGGCGTGGTGCCAGGGGTGTGGGGGTTTAATAAGGCTCGGCCGGGTTGCCCGACTGAGTGTTGTAGCGCTCGACAATGCGTTCGATCTCACCGGACATTTTCATCCGCAGCAGCGTGCGCATGATCAACTGGGCCGGGATGTCCGGGTCGTTGCGTACCACGCAGCCCACCGGTTGCTCGTCGATGGTCCAGACCGGGACCAGCTTTTCGGCGTCGGCCCGGCCGCGGTTGTACCAATCCAGGGACCACTGCGTGTCCACTGCATAACGGTAGCGGTGCGCGGCCAGTTTCTGCAGCACTTGGTCTTGCAGCCGGGTGTCTTCGCGGATCAGGTCGCGCTTGGCAAACAGCGGCTCGAGGGCAGGGTACGAATAGCCCAGCACGGTCCCGATGTGGTCGCCCAGCATGTCACTCAATTGCGCGGGAGCATCGTAGGGATTGCTGATCATCACGTTGCGCTGCTTGAGCAGCGGCAGGCTCCAGGTGTAATCACCGGACATGTCCGGCAGCCAGGACTGCTCGGCATAACAGCGCACGTCAACGTCGCCGCGCTCCAGCGCGCCTTGCACCCGAAGCCTTGGGTAGACGCGGTATTGCGGCGTCAGGCCGATCTGTTGTGACAGGCTTTGCATGATGTCGAACAGGATGCCGGCGGTGGGGCCGTCCGGGCCCTGTTGCATCAGCGGCATCGACCAACTGTCGGCCACCGAAAAGCGCAGCGGCGGCCCGGCGGCCTGGGCGCAGACGTTCGTCAGTACCAGCGTACTCATTACCAACAGACGCATCCCAGACCCTCGAAGTGAGCAACACGGTGCCGCGCGCGGGTATAACCACCGGCTCACGGGGAAAAGCTCGCCATATTAAAGGCACAACCCACGGACATCGGATGCAATTTTAGTGCTGCTCCGCTAGCATTGCGGACTTCCGCTTCCCAGTCGCGACGGTTTTCGATGAGTTATCAGGTTCTTGCACGTAAATGGCGTCCGCGCTCGTTCCGCGAAATGGTCGGCCAGACCCATGTGCTCAAGGCCTTGATCAACGCCCTGGACAGTCAGCGCCTGCACCACGCCTATTTATTCACGGGAACCCGGGGCGTTGGCAAGACCACCATCGCGCGAATCATAGCCAAATGCCTGAATTGTGAAACCGGCATCACTTCCACCCCGTGTGGCGTGTGTTCGGTGTGTCGCGAGATCGATGAAGGCCGCTTCGTCGACCTGATCGAAATCGACGCCGCCAGCCGCACCAAGGTCGAAGACACCCGCGAGCTGCTGGACAACGTGCAATACGCCCCCAGTCGCGGACGCTTCAAGGTCTACCTGATCGACGAAGTGCACATGCTGTCCAGCCACTCCTTCAATGCGCTGCTCAAGACCCTCGAAGAGCCGCCGCCCTACGTCAAGTTCATCCTGGCCACCACCGACCCGCAAAAGCTGCCGGCGACCATTCTGTCGCGCTGCCTGCAGTTCTCCCTGAAAAACATGACACCTGAACGGGTGGTCGAACACTTGACCCACGTGCTGGGCGTCGAGAACGTGCCGTTCGAAGACGACGCGTTGTGGCTGCTGGGCCGCGCCGCCGACGGTTCCATGCGCGATGCCATGAGCCTGACCGATCAGGCCATCGCGTTTGGCGAAGGCAAGGTCCTGGCCGCCGATGTGCGCGCCATGCTGGGGACGCTGGACCACGGCCAGGTGTTCGACGTGCTGACCGCCCTGATCGATGGCGACGCCCGCAGCCTGCTCGAAGCGGTCCGGCATCTGGCCGAGCAGGGCCCGGACTGGAATGGCGTGCTGTCGGAAATCCTCAACGTGCTGCACCGCGTGGCCATTGCCCAAGCGCTGCCGGAAGGGGTCGACAACGGCCACGGTGGTCGCGACCGCGTGTTGGCGCTGGCCCAGGCCTTGCCCGCCGAAGACGTGCAGTTCTACTACCAGATGGGCTTGATCGGACGCCGGGATCTGCCCTTGGCGCCGGACCCGCGCGGCGGCTTCGAGATGGTGCTGCTGCGCATGTTGGCGTTCCGCCCGGCCGACAGCGAGGATGCGCCGAGACAGCCGCTAAAGTCAGTGGGGATCAGCCCGGCCACGGTTGATTCCCAAAAAGCGGTGGCCGGTGCGACCCCTGTTGTACCGGCAGTGCCCGCCCCTGCGGCTGATGTCCCGCCCGCCCTGATGCCGGCGCCGGCCGTGGCGACGCAACCTGCGTCCCCGCCAGCACCGATGGCGCAACCCGCTCCGGAACCGGTTGAAGAACTCGACCTGCCCTGGAACGCGCCAAAAGCCGCGCCGCCCGTCACTGCGCCGGTGGCCTCCACGGAGCCTGAGCCGGTCACCGAAGAGGTCCCGGAACCGGTGCTCGACACGGTGGCCGAGCAGCCGGATCTGACGCCAATGCCGTCGCCTGCGCCCGCCAGTCCGGTGCCGGATGCGCCGGAAGTCGAGTCGCCAGCCCCTGATCAACCCCCGGCCGAGGCGGTGACGCCTGAAATGATCGCGCCCGTCACCAGCGCGGGCGACTACGTACCGGCGCCCATGGACCGCGACGACGAGCCCCCGCCGGACGATGATTATTACGAACCGGACGTGGACATTGATCCGGCGTCCTACGCGTACCTCGACGACCTGGCCCACGAAACCGTGGAAACGGTGGAGGCCGTCGAGGCCGAGCCCGAATTGCTGCCGGCCTCGATGCCCGCCACCGGGCTGGCACTGGAGTGGCTGGAGCTATTCCCGAAACTGCCGGTGTCCGGCATGACCGCCAGCATCGGCGCCAACTGCACGCTGATTTCGGTGGACGGCGACAACTGGCTGCTGCACCTGGACCCGGGCCACAGTGCCTTGTTCAATGCCACCCAGCAGCGCCGGCTGAACGACGCGCTGAATCAGTTTCATGAACGCACGCTCAACTTGAGCATCGAACTGATCAAGCCCGAGCAGGAAACCCCGGCCCAGGCAGCAGCGCGGCGTCGTGCCGACCGCCAGCGTCAGGCCCAGGAATCGATCCACGGCGATCCGTTCATCCAGCAGATGCTGCAACAGTTTGGCGCGGTGATCCGCGAGGATACGATTGCACCGGTGGATACCCCGGTTACCAACACCCATTAACGACCGCGAGGCGCTAAGCTGCTTAGTGTCTCGCCAATGACCCGATCGACGCTGAGGAGAACGCTCATGATGAAAGGTGGCATGGCTGGCCTGATGAAGCAGGCGCAGCAAATGCAGGAAAAGATGGCCAAGATGCAGGAAGAACTGGCCAATGCCGAAGTGACCGGCCAATCGGGCGCAGGCCTGGTGAGCATCGTCATGACCGGCCGGCACGACGTCAAGCGCGTCAGCCTGGACGACAGCCTGATGCAGGAGGACAAGGAAATCCTGGAAGACCTGATCGCCGCTGCCATCAACGACGCGGTGCGCAAGATCGAGACGGCCAGCCAGGAAAAAACCGCCAGCATGACCGCCGGCATGCAACTGCCGCCGGGCATGAAGCTGCCGTTCTGATCTGATTAGTCCCAGCTGCACCCGAATGCCAGGCCCCGCGCCTGGCATTTTTGCGTCCGTCCGATCTGTTGGAGCGAGGCTTGCCCGCGAAGAGGCTGGTGCGGGCTCTACATCTCCGACGCCTGAACATCCTTCGCGGGCAAGCCTCGCTCCAACACGGATCGCACCCCGGATACGGTGGGAGGGAGCTTGCTCGCGATGAGGCCAATATAGCCGGCGCATCTTCTGGGTGCGGGAGATTGATCGCGAGCAAGCTCCCTCCCACAACATGCGGCGCCGCGCTTCATCAAACCGAACGCTGCCACCCCATGACGGTCTGCTCTTCATACCCCTCGTTCATCAAGGAGCCGTTTCGATGGCGCAAGAATTGATCCTCAACCAACGTATTGTCCTGGCGTCCCGTCCTCAAGGCGCGCCGACCCCGGAAAATTTCCGTCTGGAACGCGAGGCGTTGCCGGACCTGGAAGACGGACAGGTGCAACTGCGTACGCTCTATCTGTCCCTTGACCCTTACATGCGCGGCCGCATGAGTGACGCGCCGTCCTACGCGGCGCCGGTGGAAATCGACGGCGTCATGGAAGGCGGCGCCGTGAGTGTGGTCGAGCAGTCACGCAATCCTGACTTCAAGGAAGGCGATCTGGTCGTGGGCCTCACGGGCTGGCAAACCCACAGCGTGTCCGATGGCAAGAACCTGACCCCGGTGCCCAAGGACGTGCCGTCGCCGTCCATGGCGGTGGGCGTGCTGGGCATGCCAGGCATCACCGGCTACATGGGCCTGATGCACATTGGCCAGCCCAAAGCCGGCGAAACCCTGGTGGTGGCCGCCGCGTCCGGCGCAGTGGGCTCGGTGGTGGGGCAGGTCGCCAAGCTGCACGGCTTGCGCGTAGTCGGTATTGCCGGCGGCGTCGACAAGTGCCGGTACGCGATGGACGAGCTGGGTTTCGATGCCTGCGTCGATCACAAGAGCGAGCATTTTGCCGAGCAGTTGGCCGAAGCCTGCCCCAGCGGAATCGACATCTATTTCGAATTGGTGGGCGGCAAGGTGCTGGAAGCGGTTATCCCGTTGCTCAACGAACGCGCGCGGATTCCCTTGTGCGGGATCATCGCGCACTACAACGCCACCGGCCCGGCCGAAGGCGCGAATCAACTGCCGCTGCTGATGCGCACCTTGCTGACCAAGCGCGCGCGGATTCAGGGCTTCATCGTTTACGAAGAGTATTACGAGCGCATGGACGAATTCATGCAGGCGATGATTCCATTGGTACGGGACGGCAAGGTCAAATTCCGCGAAGACGTGGTCGATGGCCTGGAAAACGCACCGGATGCCTTCATCGGCATGCTCGAAGGCAAGAACTTCGGCAAGCTGGTGGTGAAGGTCTCGTGACCCTCAATTGACGCTGACCGGGGGCGCGGGTATAAACCGCGTCTTGTTTTCTTGTCGGAGCTTTCTTTGATGAGCTTGGCCCCATGAGCTTCAGTCCCCTGATCCGCCAACTGATCGACGCCTTGCGCACCTTGCCCGGTGTCGGTCAGAAAACCGCCCAGCGCATGGCGTTGCAGATGCTGGAGCGCGACCGCAGCGGCGGCACGCGTCTGGCCCATGCATTGACCCAGGCCATGGAAGGCGTAGGCCATTGCCGCCAGTGCCGTACGCTGACCGAAGATGAGCTGTGTCCACAGTGCGCCGACCCCCGTCGCGATGATTCGCTGTTGTGCGTCGTCGAAGGACCGATGGACGTGTACGCCGTGGAGCAGACGGGCTACCGGGGTCGCTATTTCGTGCTCAAGGGTCACCTGTCGCCACTGGATGGGCTCGGCCCGGAAGCCATCGGCATCCCGCAATTGGTCGCACGGATCGAAGAGCAGGGCTCGTTCACGGAAGTCATTCTGGCCACCAATCCCACAGTGGAAGGTGAAGCGACGGCTCATTACATCGCTCAGCTGCTGAACAACAAAGGCCTGATCGCCTCACGCATCGCCCACGGCGTGCCCTTGGGCGGCGAGCTTGAATTGGTGGACGGCGGCACGCTGGCGCACTCGTTCGCCGGACGCAAACCGATCTCGCTGTAGTCCCGAGCGTGCTTTACACGGGGCGGACCGTCCCCAGTCAACATGACAGACGCGCCGCCTCCAGTTAACTGCAAAAAATCGCTGAAAAGGCAGCGATATGTAGGCCAGTCTTCGCATTTGCGCTCAATAAGCTCCTTGCAATCCAACCCCCGTGTTCGTCCGAAACGCGGGGTTCATTGCACAGGAGCTATCCATGACTGCACCCTTGACGCTGTATTTCCATACCCCCGCGTTACGCCAACGCTTCATCGACGACCTCGACGAAGCCGTTCTGGCACAACGCATCACGTCAGAAGACCGCCGGTGGCTGCTGCCGCTGGCTGATCCTGCTACGCATGCCCAGCCGGGTCAGACGCCCCCGCGGGTGGATCGGTTGTTGCTGGAAGATGGCTCGCCGACCCGTCTGGAACTGGCAGCGGCGTTGTTGTTCAGCGACCCGGCTCAACCTGATCGCGGTTTTTACCTGAGCACGCTGCTGCACGGCGTGGAACGATTTACACGTCGTGAAAGCCTGCTCGCTGCACTGCAGCAACGATTCGGCGGCGCTCATCCGACACTGCCTGCATACGAATACGAAAAACTCGACAGCGACCCTTTCGCCCACCGCACGTGGGCCATTCTTGAACAGCAGGTTCGCCTGCTGAGTGACCAGATCACTCACCTCAAATCTCTTCCATCACTGCGAACAGCACTGTCACACGCGCTCAAGCAGCAGTTCGAGACCCTCGAACCCGGCGTTGAAGTCGATCTGTCTAACCAGTTGCTGCAGATCAGGGAGGCCGGCTCGCCGCCCGGCGCTGTTCGCGCTGTGCACAGTCTGCTGGACGAGGCCTACGACCAACTGACCGGACGGGCCGTGCCGTCCGGTTCCGTGCGTTATTTTCTCGATAGCCGTGGTGCTGCCCTCGATCACGCCACCAGTGCCCGGTACGCCCAGGCGTTGGCCGGCGCGGTGTCCAATGTGAACAGCCAATACCCGCTCTCGTTGGCCGATTACTGGGATAGGGAGGGATTGAATGCGGCGCGTCGTGAGTACTTCACCGGGGCAATACACGACGTTTTCCTACACGAGCTGCACCGACGCCGGCACGATGGCACGTTGTCCGGGTCCGCTCTGCGGCGCATACGTTCGATGCTGTCTCCGGCCGAGGGACGTGCAGAGGACGGCACCGCCCAGGCGAAAAAGCTGGTGCTGACGTTGACCGATGGCAAGCAGATGGCACTTGCCGGTGCGTTTCTTATCAGTGATGTCGAAGCCGGCGCCGATGTGATGCTGATGTACACCCCGGCGCATGGCCTGCGCCGCATCAATCGGCTGCAAAGCGCCATTGATCATTTCGCCGGGGCCGAGGGCCTTCCAGAGCTGCTGCCGTATCTGTCGCTGGACGAACAGACTGCCCTGCAGGCTGCGCTGCAGGCCGCGCAAGAATCGCTATCTATTACGGTGCAGCCCCTGCAAGAGCCACTGTTCGATGCGCAGATCGAAGCGATCACAGCGTTGCAGGGCCGCAACCTGAAGTTTGCGCTGGGCTTGCCGCTTCCCGCCCGCGGTGCACTGACCAGCATGCTGGACGATGCGCTGGATGTGCGACGGCTGTTGGATGCGCGTCTTCTGCCGTTCGGCGCGGGGCGCTGGTTGCCGGGTGGCAATGGTTTCGACCTCAGTCCCGGTTATCAGCTCCAGACGCTGGAGACCGACCCTGAGCAAGCGCAAATCGACATAGATTCGGCCTCCGCCCGACTCACCACGCGCCTTCGCGAGTCATCGCCATGGGTCGAACGTCTGCACACGCTCGATCACGAAGCGGCGCATGTCCAGTTCGCACGTCCTGATATCGAAAGCATGGCCCACGATGCGCTCAATGCCTGGCTGGCCGTGCTCGGAACGGCGCCGCTCGATCCGTCCAGTGTCGTTGTGCAACTGGATGATGAACATGCTCCAGGAGGCGACAAGATCTGGATTGCGCTGATTGATCTGCTGTGTGAGCGGGTGACTGGCTACCGTAAAGCGGCGCTGGATAACGGCGTCACGCTGCATCTGAAGCCGGCGGGCGCTGCATCGCCGCTGCTGTTGACGCACCTGCCCATCGGGCTGATCGATCAGGTACTGACAACGATTGCCAAGGCGTTCGAGAGTACGTGTGTGACGGGCGTGAGCGAGTTCTTCTCCGGTACGGCTCGCCATGGCGGGACGCAGATTTTTCCTGAGCCGCTATGCACGTACATCCGTGAAGGCATGTTGCGCCTCGAACTGGCCGTTGAGCAGCGAGTCGGCGCCCTGCCGCAGAACGGCATGAACCAGTTCAATCAAGTGCTCGATTATCCCGAACGCGCCCAGCGAGCGATCCACGGCCTGGACCGTGTTGAGGTTTACGAGCTGTCTGTCGTTCTGGGGGCCGAGCAGCCGCCGGTGCTGGCAACCAACGCTTTTGTCCTGCGCCGACCCGCGCAGCCCGACTCGCCGCTTGCCGTGTGGTCCGCCGCCAGAGGGCTGCGCTGTTTTGACTCTGTCCAGGCGCTGGAACACGATTTCAATCATCAACGGCAGCATCCGGGCTGGTCGCGCTGGTTGACGTTGTTCAATGATGAAGACCTGGAGGCGCTGGCGGAACATCTGGACAAGACCCATGGCGCCGATCTGCAGCTGCAACTGAGCCTGATCGAGGGCCATTTCATTCGTCACCTGCAGCAGGGTGAACAGCGACGTCAGGCCCAGGCCCTTCAGCATCTGCTGCGCTTTGCCGAGCGTTGCCGCTTCGATGGACCCTTGCTGCGCAAGACAGGCGCAGCCATCGCGCTGGATGATGTCAACGTGCAGGTGCTCGAAGACCTTGAGGTGGCCGTCGACGGCGCGGCTGTGAACGCCTTGCTACCGTCCTGGATTGCTACCGTACAGGTCAGGGACCTGTTGAAGTTCGATGCATTGATCACATCCTGCGTCCTGATCATGGGAAGCAAGCCCGACTACCTGTTCGACATTCCGACGCTGGAGGAATATGCACAGCAACGTCTGCAAGACCGACTGACGGCCGACTTCCCGGATCAGACGCTGGACCCTGATGGCATTCAGATCACCTTCATGCGCCGTATCGCCGCCCCCGCGACACTGGGCGAGATCCCCAGCATGCTGGGGGCCGGAGCCGAGATCCATCATGCGACATTGTCCGAATTCGCGATCACCCGGTTTAACGGCAAGCAGAATGGGCAGCTGAGCGCAATTAGCCTGGACGACGGCAAGGCTTTGCCGGCACTGACCCATGCCTATCTTCAGTCGCTGGTCGACACGCTGGACATTGGCGGCAGTTATCTGAACCTGCTGGAGCGCAAGTTCGACAGCAGCGACCCGAATTACGCTGCACGAAGAGCCTACTTCGTGGAGCTGTTGCCTTCGTTGTCCCTGACGTTTGCCTTTGAGCACCGACTCAGTGGCCGTATCAGCGATGCTGCGTATCGCACGGTCGAGGCGGTGTTCGAGATGCCGGACAGCCTGGCGCGGCTGCGGGTCGAGGGTCAATCGATGTTGATCAGCCCCCTGATGCTGGTCGCCGAACCGGGCGCTTCGGCGGACGTTGTACCGGGGTTTTACGTGTTCTGCCCGGCGGACCCGGCACAGGGGCCTGTGGTGCTGCACTCGATCTACAACCACCTGTTCACGTTCAAGGAATACACAGACCTTAAAACGCTACTGGTCGAAATTGGCCGTGACGAAGCCCTGCAAGAGGTGATGCTGCAGCGCATGGACGCCGAGGCGCACAAGCGCTACGCCAACGGCGGTTTCAAGGAGCCACACCTGACGTGGAGCGTGGAATCGGACTTCGACCTGGCTCCACGGGCACCTGCGCCGCCCACCTTGAAAATCCAGGGTGTGCAGGGCAATGCGCTGCAGTACATGTTTCTCGACAATCTGCGCGTGCTCAAGCTCCTCGCGGCGCCCAAAGTGATGACCCGTGCACAAGCGCGCCACAAGACCCTGCTGTTCTTCATGACGCTGGCGGTGGACCAGGCGATCTTTGTCCCGGGCCGCGTGGGGCAGGTTGCGTCCTTGCTGCAAGGCATCAATCTGATTCAGGCTTCGGTGTCGTCCGGCTGCCAGCAGCAGTGGGGCAAGGCGCTGTCGGAATTGTCGCTGGCCCTGGGCATGTTGATCGCCGCCAGAGGCGTGGAAGAGATCCAGGCCGATGAGTCAGAGGGTTCAGCGTTCGAGGATGACGAGGCTGAGCTGGAGGCAAGGTTTTCCTGGACGCACGCCGTGCTGACGGCCGACCAGTGGGCGCGGCTACGGGCGCTGGCGGCCCAGGACGTGTCGCTGGCCGACCTGCACCGGGACAACCTGCTCAATTTGTACATGGACAGCACCGCCGAGCATTTCTACGCCGCCGTCGCCGGCAAGGTCTATCGCGTTCAAGCGACGGATAACGGGTGGGCTGTCGTCGGGCCCAATGGCGAGGTCGGTCCGGCCGTGAAACTTGATGCTCAGCTGCGCTGGCAGTTCGACCTGCGTCTGGGGCTCAAGGGTGGCGGGGCGCAAGTGACCCGTTTCCGCAACTCGGAAATGGACAGCAAGATTGAGATGTTCTTCCACGTCGAGGCCAGCGGCATGCCGCAGATTCGACGCCAGTTCCGACAAAAGGCTCGCGCCATCGGTCAGGCTCAGCTGCAGGCCAAAGCCTATCTTGAAACGACGCTGGACAACTTGGGCGATGCCGCAGGCGCTGCACCGCATGAGGACGTGATGCGCATCATCGCTGATTTTTTCGGTGTGAATGTTCCCGATCAACATCTGCTCACGCAGATCCGCGGCAGCACCCGAACGCTCTACAGCGCATTGATGGACGCCTCCCTGTCCACCATCAATTCCAAGCGCTATGTGGTGGGGACAAACCGCATCGGCCACGAGAAGGTCTGCGCGTTCGTGGTCAAAGGCGACAAAGCGCAAAAGATCTATCTCACAGAACGTTTTTTCGACATTCCAACCTTCGCCTTGAAAAAGCGGGTGCCAGGAGACCCGCCGTTCAGCGTGCGTAGCCATTATCGAGCGGTGACTCTGATACACGAGCTGAGCCATCAAGTGCTCGACACCCGAGACATCGCCTATCTGGAAGCCTCCGCGCCGTTTCTCGATCTGCTGGGCGAACCCAACGCGCGATCGGTGAAGCTCAAGGCTGCGCTGGAGGGCTGGCAGGACCGGGCGTTGTCACACCTGTCGGAGCGCGAAACGTTGTTCCAGAAGCTGGACAATGGCGGATGGCGCGACTTGAAGCACGACGACGGTGGCGCCAAGCGTCGCATTTTGCAGATCGCCGAAACCGACACGCTGGACGCTGCCCGGGATGTGTTCATGGACGACACGCTCAAACGCAGCGAAATCATCCTGGCCAACGCTGACTCGGTGGCATTGCTGATGGCCCGTCTGGGCCGACGCAAGTTTGTTGACTCACCGGTAGAAGCCGTTGCCGGACAGGTGACTGAAACGGCCTGAAGCCAGGAACGGCAGTTTCTAGAGGTGAGTAGGAGGGCGCTTGCTCGGGATTCGATAACCGGCAACCTGAAGATTCAGCGGTTGTACCGGCCTGATCGCGAGCAAGCTCCCTCCCACAAGGACGTCCTTGGCAGGAGGTGTCAACACGCGTAGTGCTTCAACTCCCGGGCGATGAGCAGGCGCTGGATTTCGCTGGAGCCTTCGTAGATCTGGGTGATGCGTGCGTCCCGGTAGTAACGTTCCACCGGGTAATCCTCCAGGTAACCGTAACCGCCATGGATCTGCACGGCCTTGGAGCACACCCATTCGGCCATCTCTGAGGCGAACAGCTTGGCTTGCGAGGCTTCGGAGAGGCACGGTTTGCAGGCCGTACGCAAACGCGCGGCGTGCAGGATCAACAGGCGTGCGGCATTGATGCGGGTGTGCATGTCGGCTAGCAGATTGGAGACGCTCTGGTGTTCGATGATCGGCTTGTCGAACTGCACGCGCTCGCGGGCGTAAACCAGTGCGGCCTCGAACGCGGCACGGGCAATGCCCAGGGCCTGGGCGGCAATGCCGATTCGACCCCCCTCCAGATTGGACAGGGCGATGGACAGGCCTTTGCCACGCTCCCCCAACAGGCTGTCGGCGGGAACACGGCAGTCGCGCAGGGTCACGGCGCAGGTGTCGGACGCGCGGATGCCCATCTTGTGCTCCATGCGATCCACCGTGTAACCAGGATTGTCGGTGGGCACCAGAAACGCCGAAATGCCCTTTTTACCCAGTTCCGGGTCGGTCACCGCGAACACGATCGCCAGCTGCGCGCGCTTGCCGTTGCTGACGAACTGCTTGGCGCCGTTGATGACCCATTCGCCGTCCTGCAGGTGGGCGCGGGTGCGCAGGTTGTGCGCCTCGGAACCGGCCTGGGGCTCGGTCAGGCAGAAACAGCCGATGGCCTTGCCGCTCGCCAGTTTCTCAAGCCAGGTGTGTTTTTGCGCGTCGCTGCCGTAATTCAGCACCGGGCCGCACCCGACTGAACTGTGGACGCTCATCAGCGTGCCGATGGCGGCATCGGCGGCGGATATTTCCTCCACTGCCAGTGCGTAGGCGACGTAATCGATATAGGTGCCGCCCCATTGTTCGGGGACGATCATGCCCAGCAGGCCCAGTTCGCCCAGCTTGGCGACCACCGCGTCGTCAATCCAGCCGGCCTTCTCCCAGGCGGGGGCGTGGGGGGCGATTTCGTTTTTCGCGAACTCTCGCGCCATGTCGCGGATCATGATGTGTTCTTCGTTCAATTCCAGGTCGTTCATGTCAAGCCTCTTGACCGCTGAAGAAACTGGCCACGAGGTGGGCGTCCAGCGCCTGCACGTGTACCGGGTTCCAGTGCGGTTTCTTGTCTTTGTCGATGATCAGGGCACGGACACCTTCAATCAGGTCGCCGCGTTCGAACCACTGGTTGCCCAGGGAAAGCTCCAGTGCAAAACAGTCTTGCAATGACAGGCGGCGGCCACAGCGCAGCAACTCCAGGGTCACGGCCATCGCCATCGGTGAGCGGGTCTCCATCATGTCGGCGGCGGACATGGCCCAGGCGTGGGTGTCCAGGACGGTGACCTCGCGCAGTTGCTCGATGATGCTGGGGATGTCCGGCAAGCCGAAGAAGTGGTCGATGGCTGTTCGCAGTCTGGCCAGCGCCGGATCGGGCAGATGTTGACTGCCGATCCCGGACAGGACGCCTTGCAGGTCTTTGAGCGGGTCGGTGCGCCAGGCCATGGTGTCCAGCTCGTGATCCAGCTGCGCAAGATGCCGGCTGTCCACGTACCAGTCCGCCAGGCCGCAATACAGCGCGTCGGCCGCCTGAATCTGCAGGCCGGTGACGCCCAGGTAAATCCCCAGCTGCCCCGGCACTCGGGACAGGAAATAGCTGGCGCCGACGTCAGGGAAATAGCCGATGGCCACCTCTGGCATCGCCAGCCGGCTGCGCTCGGTCACCACCCGCAGGTCCACCGCCTGGGCCAGCCCCATGCCGCCGCCCATGACCAGCCCGTCCATCAGCGCCAGCACTGGCTTGCGGTACTGGTGCAGGGCCAGGTCGAGGGCGTATTCCTCGGCGAAGAAATCCTGATGCAGGGTCTGGTTCTGATGAAAACTGTCGTAGAGCGCACGGATGTCGCCGCCTGCGCAAAAGGCTTTTCCCCCCGAACCGCGCAGGACCACGGCGTAGACCGTGTCATCCCGGGCCCACGCATCCAGTTGCTGGTGCAGGCGACGGACCATGTTCAGGTCGATGACGTTCAAGGTGGCAGGGCGATTGAGGGTGAGGTAGCCGATGTGGTTGCGTACTTCGACCAGAACGCTGTCGCGCGCGGAACGTGCTGTGCCAGGCTGGGCCGATACTACCTGTGCCGTCATCAGTGACTCCCTGTGGTGCTCTGTATTGCTTTAAGCGAATAGCGAATAAACCGTCGCGTTGGCCGCAAATCGGTACGCGTTGGAGCGAGGCTTGCCGGCGAAGAGGGTAGTTCACTCACGGCATCCTCACCGATCAGTACGCCACCTTCGCGGGCAAGCCTCGCTTCTGCCGCTTTATTCTTACGCCTGCAAACTGAACAATGCCACCTCTGGCGCTTCACTGATCCAGTGCTCGCTCACGGTCCACCCGGCCTGTGCGGCGAGGGCAGTAAAGGACTCCACGGTAAATTTGTGCGAATTCTCGGTGTGCAGCCGTTCCCCGGCAGCAAAGTGGAAGCTGTGGCCGGCCACTTTCACCACCTGCTCGACCTGGCTGACCAAGTGCATTTCCATGCAGGCCTGCTCGACATTCCACACGGCCAGGTGCTCGAAAGCATCGACGTTGAAGTTGCCCGACAGCTCGCGGTTGATCCGCGTCAGCAGGTTTTTGTTGAACCGCGCGGTCACACCTTCGGCATCATCGTAAGCGGCCACCAGCGTGGTCGGGTCCTTGACCAGATCGACGCCCACGATGAAATGCGCGTTCGGCCCCAGCACTTCATGCGCCCCTTGCAGAAAGTCCACCGCCTGCTCATGGGTGAAATTACCGATGGTCGAGCCCGGGAAGAAGCCGACGCGGGTGTGGCCATTGGCTTGCGCGGGCAGGGTGACCACTCGGGTGAAATCATCAATCTGCGGCGCAACGGTCAGGTTCGGGTAACGCTGACGCAGCGCTTGCGCGGCTTTGTTCAACGCGGTGGCACTGATGTCGATGGGCACGTACACCGCAATGTGCGGCGCGGCATCCAGCACCAGACGGGTCTTTTCACTGGCACCGCTGCCAAATTCCACCAGGGCCGCACCGTCGGGAATCGAGTTGGCGATCTTCGCGGCGGTGCTTTTAAGCAGGCCGGTTTCGGCGCGGGTCGGGTAGTACTCGACGGTTTCACAGATGGCTTCGAACAGGTCCGAGCCGGCGGCGTCGTAGAAATATTTGGGTGACAGGTTTTTGCCGGGCGCCGACAACCCGGCGATCACGTCCCGGGCAAACTCGCTGTCATTGGGATTCACGACGCCGGGCTGGCGACTGTCCCGCGCCAGACGCAGGCCTGACACCACCCAGCGCTTGTCGGCGTGGAAGAAATTGCGATAAGTCACGCGACAGTGTTCCGGCGAAGTCACGCTGGCGCCGCCGCGCAACACCATCTGGTTGATCATGAATTTGCCGTTGTATTCGCCCACCGCGCCCATTGACGGCTTGAAGCCGGGGTAGGCGCTGTACGCGCTCTGCGTCCACTGCCAGGCGACGTCGTCCACTTGCTCAAGCAACCCGGCGCGGGCTGCAGCTTCCCACTCGGCTTCGGTGGGCAGCCGCGCTTCGGCCCAGTTGGCATACGCGGCCGCTTCGTAATAACTGATGTGGGTGACTGGCGCGCCAGGGTCGACCGCCTCAAGCCCGCGCAGGGTCATGCGCTTCCAGCCGTTGTCGTCGTGCTGCCAATAGAGCGGGGCGTTCCAGCCCTGGTCCTGAATCAGGCTCCAGCCTTCGGACAGCCAGAGGGCGGCGGTGTGGTAGCCGCCGTCCGCCATGAAACTCATCCATTCGCCATTGGTGACCAGTCGATCACTGATCTCGAACGGCTGCAGGTACGTGGTGTGGCGAGGGCCTTCGTTGTCGAACGCGAACTTCTGGCTGCCATGGCCGATCTGCGTCAGACCGCCGGCCAAAGGCTTGAACTGACCGCGACGGCCAGCCATGTCCGCTGGCCAGAGCGGGTCATAGGCGGGTTTGAGCGACGAGAGGCTGAGCAGATGGAGGATGTCCATCAGCAGCAGTTCCTGATGCTGCTCTTCATGGGCCAGGCCCAGCTCGATCAGGCTCGACAGCTCACCTGACACGCCGGCCATCAGCAGCGATGCCATGTGCGCGTCGACGTGCTTGCGATACGCCAGCACTTGATCCACGGCGGGGCGCGTCATCAACCCGCGCTGCGGGCGCGGATGACGGGGGCCGACGGCTTCGTAATAGGAGTTGAACAGGTAATTGAACGCCGGATCGAACGGCGTGTAGCCGGCCAGGTTCGGGATCAGCAGAAAGGTTTCGAAGAACCAGGTGGTGTGTGCAATGTGCCACTTGGCCGGGCTGGCATCGGGCATCGACTGCACAACCATGTCCTCGGGGCTGAGCGGCGCGACGAGACGCTCAGTTCGACTGCGTACGCTCTGAAAGCGCCGGCTGAGTTCGTGACTGATGGGTGCATCGCGTAGCTCGCGTGATTGGCGCGTCATTGATCGTTCTCCGGGCCTGCTGTATAGATGATCCTCAGCCCGCCAGCGCAGACTGCCCCGTGCTCACTGGACGGTCATCGAGACCTTGTCGGCGTAAAACGCCACATGACCTTCGATTTCCTTCACGGCCGGGTAGGCGTGTTCATAAGACCAGACCGCATTTTCAGCGGTCTGCCCGCCAGCGTTGAGGCTGTAATAGCTGGCGTCGCCCTTGTATGGGCAATGACTTTGATGCGTGGTCTTTTCGTAATGTTCAATCGAAACATCCGAAAGGGGGATATAGATCACCGGCGGGTAGCTGGCTTCCTGCAGCTGCAGGGCCTGACTGCTCTGGGCCACCTGCGTGCCCTTGAACTGCACGCTGACCGTGCCTTCAAGCGGCGTGATGGTAATGGGGTGATCGGGGCCTGGGGTTCTCATGGTGATAATCCTTGTGGCGGAGGGCCAAAGCGACAAGTAAAGACCATCGCGCCCGGTGTGGTGGATGTGGCGACGGAATGACGGGTCAATGTCTACACCGGGAAACCCGTTTCAACAAAGCGATGAACGAAAAAAGGCGCCATAAGGCGCCTTTTTCGTATTGGGTAAAGCTATCCGGACACCGCTTGGCTTGCGCCTTGGATCACCTTGCGTGATCACTGGATTGCTCCAGCCAGGAGGCGCTCGATCTCATCCGGTCAGTCGCCTCGTTCGCGCATTATAGCGACCGCTAAGCGTTAGGCAACCCTCAAACAGACAGCATTTAGCCAGGGGCGCATTGCAAAACCCGGGCATGCTGCTAATTGTGAGTATTATCCCCCCGCCAAAGGTCTCAGGAACGAATCCATCAGGTCTGCTCAATGAACGACAAGTACACGCCCCACGATTGGGCGCCCCATGAGCGACCTTCGATGCCGGGGTCTCCGTCGACGCCGTTGCACTCGACCCCCAAGCGGTATGCCTTCGCCCTGGTCGGCGTGATCGTGGCGCTGACCGGCGGGTTGGGCAACGCGCTGGTGGTGGCGAACCTGCCTTATCTACAGGGTCCGCTGGGGGCGACTCAGTCGGAAATTGCCTGGCTGCCCGCCGCTTACGTCATGACCAACGTGTCCATGAACCTGTTGCTGGTCAAGTTCCGGCAGCAGTTTGGCTTGCGGGCGTTCACCGAAGTGTTCCTGGTGCTGTACGCGGTGGTGACCTTCGCCCACCTGTTCGTCAACGACATCAACTCGGCCATTGCCGTGCGCGCCGCCCACGGCATGGTGGGCGCAGCGCTGAGTTCGCTGGGCCTGTATTACATGATTCAGGCCTTCCCGCAGAAGTGGCGCATGAAGGCACTGGTGCTGGGACTGGGCACGGCGCAGCTGGCGATCCCGCTGGCCAGGCTGGTGTCCGAGGATCTGTTGCAGATCGCCCAATGGCGCGGGCTGTACCTGTTTGAACTGGGCATGTGCCTGCTGTCACTGGGCTGCGTGCTCACGCTGAAACTGCCACCCGGAGACCGCTTCAAGGCGTTCGAACCCCTCGATTTCCTGACCTTTGCCTTGCTCGCCACCGGTTTTGCGCTGCTGTGTGCGGCGCTGTCGCTGGGGCGTATCGAGTGGTGGTTCGAGGAGCCGTGGATCGGCATGGCCCTGGCAGGATCGATTGCGTTGATTACGGCAGGGCTGGCCATCGAACACAATCGACAGCGACCGCTGCTGATCACGCGCTGGCTGGGCAGCGGCCGGATACTGAGGCTGGCGCTGGGCGTGATCCTGTCACGGGTGGTGCTGTCGGAGCAGGCCACCGGCGCAGTGGGGTTTCTGCAAACCCTCAACATGGGCAGTGAGCAATTGCACACCCTGTACCTGTTCATGCTGCTGGGCAGTCTGGCCGGGTTGCTGGTCAGTGCGCTGACCATTAACCCGCAGCACTTGCTGCTGCCACTGATCATCGCCTTGGCGTTCATGGCCACCGGTTCGTTGATGGACAGTTTTTCCACCAGCCTGACCCGTGAATCCAACATGTACCTGAGCCAGTTCCTGCTGGCCTTCGGCGGCACGTTTTTCCTCGGTCCGACCCTGATCCTCGGCATCAGCGGGGTACTCAGCAATCCACGGAACATGGTCAGCTTCTCGGTGCTGTTCGGGATCACCCAGAACGTCGGCGGCCTGATCGGCTCCTCGTTGCTGGGCACGTTTCAGGTGGTGCGCGAGAAGTTTCACTCCGGCCACATCAACGAACACCTGTCGATGCTCAACCCCCTGATGCAGTCACGCCTGCAGAGCGCCAGCGGCGGTTACGCCTCGGCACTGTCCGACCCGTCCGCGCAGACCAGTCAGGGCATCCGCTCGCTGGCCGCCATCGCCACCCGCGAGGCCAACGTGCTGGCGTACAACGACGTGTTCATGCTGATCGCGGTGATCGCCATTCTGACCATGATCTGGATCAGCACCCGCGCCGTCTGGCTGTGGATGACCACCGAACCTGTCGCACCGTTTACCCCCACTGCACCGACACCATCTGCTCAATCCACTGGCGCCAACCTTTCATGACTGAACCGACCACGCCGCCGTCCGGCAACGCTGCTGCCCCGTCCACCGCCCAGCCCTCGCAAGGCCCTGCGCCGGCGCCCGCAGCCATGCCGGCCACCAACAAACCGCGCTCGGCCCGGGTGCGCCTGGTGTCGTCGATCCTGTTCGGCGGCATCGCGCTGGCGGGGGTGCTCATCGTTTTGTACGCCTGGCAATTGCCTCCGTTCAGCAGCCCCATCGAAAGCACGGAAAACGCCCTGGTGCGTGGTCAGACCACGCTGATCGGCCCGCAACTGAGCGGTTATGTGTACGAAGTGCCGGTGCAGGATTTCCAGTGGGTCAAGCAGGGCGATCTGCTGGTGCGCATCGACGATCGGATTTACAAGCAGCATCTGGATCAGGGCCTGGCGCAACTGGGCGTGCAACAGGCCGCCCTGGCCAACAACATCCAACAGCGACGCAGTGCCGAGGCAACGATATTGCAGCGCCAGGCGGCCGTGGAAAGTGCCGTCGCGCAGGGAATGAAGGCCGCGGCCGATCTGCGCCGCAACAGTGCACTGGTCAGTGACGGCTCGGTGTCGAAAAGCGAGCTGGACGTGACCCGCGCGGCAGACGCTCAGGCCAAGGCCGCCGTGGCCGAAGCCAAGGCGACCCTGGAAATCGCTCGGCAGGACCTGCAGACCGTGATCGTCAATCGTGCCTCGCTGGAGGCGTCGGTGGAAAACGCCAAAGCCACCATCGAACTGGCCCGCATCGATCTGAGCAATACCCGCATCACGGCGCCACGTGATGGCCAGTTGGGCCAGATCGGCGTGCGGCTGGGGGCATACGTCAATTCCGGCGCGCAGTTGATGGCGCTGGTGCCGCGTCCGCGCTGGATCATCGCCAACATGAAAGAAACACAGATGGCCAACGTGCGCCTGGGGCAGCCGGTGACGTTCACGGTGGATGCGCTGGAAGACCGGGAGATGCATGGCCACGTGCAGCGAATCTCCCCGGCGGCAGGCTCTGAATTCAGCCTGCTGCCAGCGGACAATGCGACGGGCAACTTCGTCAAGATCGCCCAGCGCATTCCGGTGCGCATCACGGTCGATGCCGATCAGCCCGACGTCGATCGCCTGCGACCGGGCATGTCGGTGGTGGTCAGCATCGACACCAGCCAGGACGGCGACGTGCCACCGGATCCGGTGGATGGGAAGATTGATCCGGTGCGGTGAGGTTGTGTCGAACATCGAATCTGTGGAACTCGGGACCTGTAGGAGCTGACGAGCCCGTGCGAGGCTGCGAAGCGGTGTGTCAGGCAAATGTGCAGAGCCTGATCCACCGCAATCGCGGCCTCGCTCGGGCTCGTCAGCTCCTACACCAGCAGCTTACCGCCTCAAACATTCCACAACGTTTTACCCAGGAACGTCAGCGTCCGGTCCCACGCCAGTTGCGCCCACACCGGGTCGTACTGAGTGCCGGCAATGCGGCCGAAACCCACGGCGGTTTCGTTGGCGAATCCGTGGTGGGCCAGGTAGCGGTGGAACTCGGTATTGACCCCGCCCTCGGTCAGTTTGGCTTCAAGCGCATCGACGGTTTCCGCCGGGAAGAACAAATCCTGCGTGCCCCAATGCGCCATCACCGGGGCCTTGATGGCGCTGGCGTCCAGGTATTCCAGCGGTGGGCAGCCATACCAGACCACGCCCGCGCTGATTTCCGGGCTGGCATTGAGCGCCAACAGCGTCAACGCGCCGCCCATGCAGAAGCCGGTCACCGCCACCTTGGGCGTGAAGCCATTGAGGTAGAGCACCGCGCCGCGAATGTCTTGGGTGGCGGCGTCGCTGAAATCCAGGCCGTCCATCAAGTGGTGCGCTTCTTCCTCCTCCACCGTGGTCTTGCCGCGAAACAGATCCGGCACCAGTGCCAGGTAGCCCGCTGCGGCCAGCCGGTCGGCGACGCCACGGATCTGATCGTTCAGGCCCCACCATTCTTGAATGACCACCACGGCCGGGGCGCCTTGGGTTTGTTCCGGACTGGCCAGGTAGCCGCTGACTTCCTTGCCGTCGGGGCGGGCGTACGTGATCATTTTTCCAGTGCCGGGCAGGGACAATGTTTGGGACATGTCGATCTCCTGTTGAGTAACGCTGTGATGGGATGAAGTGCTGCGGGTCAGCATACAACGAAGGCGGGCGGCGCAAGATGAACACGACGGGGCGTGGTGTGGGTGATGCGCAAGATGAAGGCTGCGCGGCCAGGGCAATTGGCACTATCCTCTGCCTCCGCCCGTCATCCGGACCTTGCCCCCGATGCTGCACAAAAGCCTCATTCGTCGCCTTGATCTGATCACCCTGCAGCTGTTTGTCGCCGTGCACGAAGAAGGCACGCTGACCCGCGCCGCCGCCCGGGAAGCGATTGCGGTGTCGGCCGCCAGCAAACGCCTGATGGAACTGGAAGAGGCGCTGGGCATCGGCCTGTTCGTGCGCAACGCCAAGGGCATGGTCCTGACCGCTGCCGGGGAAACCCTGCTGCATCACGCCCGGCGCATGCTGTTCGACGTCGAGAAAATGGGCCTGGAACTGGGCGAGCACATTCAGGGCCTGCGCGGTTACGTGCGCATGCTGGCCAACCTGTCGGCGATCATTCAGTTCTTGCCGGAAGACCTGCATGACTTCGTCGCCAGCCATGCCCAGGTCAAGGTCGACCTCGAAGAACGGCCCAGCGGCGGGGTGGTGCAGGGCATCGTCGACGGGGTGGCCGACATCGGCATCTGCTCGGAGGACACCAACGTACAGGACCTGATCAGCGTGCCGTATCACCGGGACAAACTGGTGGTGGTGATGCGCGCGGATCATCCGTTGGCCCGACTCAAGGAGCTCGGTTTCGCCCAGACCCTGGATTTCGATCAGGTCGGGCTGCACGCGGCCAGCTCCATCAACATGCGCATCCATGCGGCAGCGCGGGCGGCGGGGCGGGTGTTGCGCATGCGGATTCATGTGCCGGGGTTCGACGCGGTGTGCCGCATGGTGCAGGCCGACATGGGCATCGGCGTGTTGCCGCAGAAAGCGTATGAACTGTCCGGTCGTGCCTTGGGGCTGACCGCCGTGCCGCTGAATGACGACTGGTCCGAGCGTACGTTGATTCTGGTCACCCGCGAGCACGCCTCGTTGTCGCCGGTGAGTCGTCTGTTGTTCGAGCATTTGCGCGCGATCGACAGGGGCGCGGGGTAGGGACGCGGCTGGCGATGCCGGCATGAGGCTGTGCCGGCAATAGCCACTATCAAGACGGGTGATTTTTGCTGCAGGCGGCGCGGGCGTAGCCTTGGCTCATTCCAGAAACGAGCCGACTTGGAGGCTCCCATGAACCGTCTTGCTACCCTCGCCCTGTTGCTTTCAGTCGCCGTTGTTTCTGGCTGTGCCACCGGGCACCATCCCGAATTGCGTCCCTACACCGCCGAAGAATCCCACCAACTGGCCCTCGAAGACCTGAACCGTCGCGGTTTGTCCTACGAGGAGTACCAGGCCCGCAAAACCCAACTGACCGAACACCCGCAGATCCAGCGGGTGCACGAGTTTGATAACCGGGGTGAGTACAACGCGGATGTCGCACCGGCTAAAGCTGCAAGCCCCAAGCTTCAAGCGGCAAGCTAAAAGCATTGAGTGACGGCGTAATCTTTACCCGCTTCGCTTGTAGCTTGTAGCTTCCCCTCACAGCGCCAACTTCAAATGCCCACCCGCTGCTTTATGCCGTGCGCCGGCCCGGTGTTGCAGGCTCAGTTGAAAGTGTTCCAGCCCTTCATGCAGGCGTTCGGTGAGGACTTCGTCCAGTTCGCCGCCGGCCGGGTGTTCGTCGTCGTAGCTGATCTGGCTGTCGATGGCGTAGATGCCGTGCAGCACTTCCTGGCATTTGAGCGCCGACAGCACCGGTTTGAGCGCGTAATCCACCGCCAGCATGTGGGCGATGCTGCCGCCGGTGGCCAGTGGCAACACCACTTTGCCGTGCAGCGAGCGCTCCGGCAGTAAATCCAGCAGGGTTTTCAGCGCGCCGGAGAAGGAAGCCTTGTACACCGGCGTGCCGATCAACAGGCCATCGGCCTGCTTCACCGCCTCGATGAAGCTGACCACCGCCGGGCTGTCGAAGCGGGCGAACAGCAGGTCTTCGGCGTTGAAGTCATGAATGCGCAGCGCCTTGACCTCCGCGCCATGGTCTTGCAGCCACCGTGCAGCATGTTTGAGCACCACGCCCGAGCGGGATTTCTGCGCCGGGCTGCCTGAAAGTGAAACGACCAACATGCTGAAGATTCCTTGGATCAGGTCACCGCTGTGCAGACTGAGGTCGTGCAGGGAACGTTGAGCGCGAATGTCTTGGCTGATTTTCAACCCTGCCCAGTGCATAGCAGCATGCATGCCAGTGCGGTGAAGCCTTTGGGCGCGCCTGAAAACAGGGGCCGAATGGTTGGTCTCGGGACAGGGCACGTGCAGCGAGCTGCCCAAAAATCCCGACAACTGTTGATGGGGTGTTTCTCCAGCAACACCGTGCTTACCTTTTTACGACTGCTTCGCAGCCGATCGCGGCCTCGCGTTGCTCGTGCGCTCCTACAGGGTGGCGGCCGGTCGGCGTCCATCGTCCGCCGCCGTCCCCGTTGGAGCGAGGCTTGCCCGCGAAGTTAACGACGCGGTTCAACAGGCACACCGCGTTTTCGTTCTTCGCGGGCAAGCCTCGCTCCAACACGCGCGCAAAAAAAATCCCCGCAGTCGGCGCCTGCGAGGATTTTGGTGTTGCGGTTGGCTGGAGCTTCAAGCTGCAAGCCGTAAGCCGTAAGCCGTAAGCCGTAAGCCGTAAGCCGCAAGCCGCAAGCTTCAAGCCTGATGCATGCCGCTTGTAGCTTGTAGCTTAAAGCTTGCAGCTGCTTTTCTTTAGTTCCTAAACATCGCCCCGGTCTGGACAATGTTGTTGGAGCCCAGCAGTTGGCTGATGAAGCGGTTCCAGCGGGTGATGTTGGCCGGTCCGACGAAGACCACATCCTGTGCTTCGAGCTCGAACTGCTTGGCCAGCAGATACCCCGTTGGCTTCTCGGCATCCAAGTGGTAGACGGTCGAACCGTGGGCTGCATCTTGCCCGCCCCGAATCACGTACACCGCATCACCGTTGGCCGCGTCCGGGCTCAGGCCGCCGGATTCGCCCAGCGCTTCGAGCAGCGTCACGCTGGTGGTGCTGAACGAAATAACATGGGGGTTCAACACCTCACCCAACACGTAGATCTTGTTTTTCGAGTTGCTGTTGAGGTGCAGGTAGTCGCCGTCTTTCAAGAAGATCTTGCTCAGTTGCGAGTCCTTGCGGTTGAGCGAATCCACGTCGATGACGTAGTCCTTGCCGTCACGGCGCAGCGTCAGCCCGGCCAGGTTAGCGTCGGTCAGGTCCATACCGGCCTGGCTGATGGCCTGCACCAGACTCAGCGGGATGTTGGTGATCGGCTGCGGGCCGGCCGTTCTGAAAGCTCCGGACAGCAAGACGCGCTGGCTGTTGTAACGCAGGACTTTCACGTCGACCTTGACCTCGGTGTACTGCGGCAACAGGCCCATGCGCAACTGATCACGGATCTGCGAAACGGTTTTGCCGGCGGCCTGCACACGGCCAACGTAGGGGAAGTAAACGGTGCCGTCGTTCAGCACTTCCCTGCTGTTGGCATCCAGCTGTTCAGAGGAGCCCGGCGCCGTCAGCTCAGGGTGTTCAAAGACCGTGACCAGCAAGGTGTCTCCCGGGCCGACGATGTATTCAGGCGTCTTGTAGTTCAGCAATTGCGGCGGTAACGGTTTTGCCAGGGACGCCGCACGCTGTTGCTGCTGTTGAAGCGTGGTGGGGGTGATCTTGATCAGTGTGACATTCGGACCGTCCGGGTCCTTTTCGGTGACTTCATCCAGGGTCATGTGCTGCCCGGGGGCGAACGCACAGCCTTGTAAAATCAGACTGGAAAGCAGCACAACGGCTAACGTTACTTTCATATCGATGATCCTTCTAATAGGTGCGTTCTGGCACCACAGTGATTTCATTGCATCCCTTACCAACACCGAACTTCTGATTACAGGCACTCATGCAGGTGATCACCTCCCGCCGACTGTCGTGGGCCTCGGCCGTTGTTGTGTTTTTGGTAAGTGGGCGTCTTGGCTGAATGGGTGTTTTGGCTGAAGCGTCGTTGCAGGGTCACTAGAAAGCGTTTTTGTTGACGAAGCCTTTGAAGAGCGTCAGCAGGATGATTTTCAGGTCCAGCCACACCGACCAGTGCTCGATGTACTGCAGGTCGAATTCCACGCGTTTCTGCATCTTGTCCAGGGTGTCGGTCTCGCCGCGCCAGCCGTGGATCTGCGCCCAGCCGGTGATCCCCGGCTTGACCTTGTGCCGCAACATGTAGCCCGAGACCTGCTTGCGGTACTGCTCGTTGTGCGCCACGGCGTGGGGCCTGGGCCCGACGATGGACATGTCGCCGCGCAGCACGTTGAAAAACTGCGGCAGCTCGTCCAGCGAGGTGCGCCGCAAAAAGGCGCCCAGCGGCGTGACCCGGCTGTCATTGCGGGTGGCCTGGGTCACCACCTCGCCGTTTTCCTCAACGCTCATGCTGCGAAATTTCCAGACCATGATCGGCCGGCCATCGAGGCCGTAGCGGCGCTGGCGAAACAGCACCGGCCCCGGCGACGTCAGCTTGATGGCGATGGCAATCAACAGCAGCGGCAGGGCGATCATGGCCAGGATCAGGCTCGACAGCACCACGTCTTCAATGCGCTTGACCAGACTCCAGGCGCCGTCCATGGGCGAGTCGAAAATGCTGATGCTCGGCAGCCCGTTAATGCTCTCGCTGCGGGCATGCAACAGCTCGAACATGAACACGTCCGGGATCACGTAGACCGACGCCGTGGTGTCGCTCAACCCCGTGATCAACGACTGCAGCCGCACCTGGCTGTCCAGGTTCAGGGTGATGTAGACCTTGTCGATCCGACCCTCCCGGGCATCGACGATCAACTGGTCCAGATCCCCCAGTACCGGGATCCGTCGACCGATGCGCGCCAGGTCCATCTGTTGCGGCTGCTCGTCGTAAAAGCCCAGCAGCTGGAGCCCCATCCACGGCGCGCTTTCGATGGATTTGGCCAGGCGTTCGGCGCACAGGCCGGTGCCCGCGACCGCCACACGACGGGTGTTGAAGCCGTGGCTGCGCAACCCGTGCAGCAGGCTGCGAATCCCCAGGCGGTAACCGCACAGCCCCAACAGCACGGCGGCGAACCAGGCCATCTGGCCGTTATCCGGCAACTCGGCGTGCTTGAGCAGCAGGTAATCCACCGACAGCAGGATGACGAACGTCAGCCCCCAGAAGTTGAAGACCTTGAGCAGCTCGCGCACGATCCGTTCCCCGCGCCACGACCCGTACAACTGGTGGTAATCCCCCAGCCAGTGAAACACCAGCACCGCCAGCAGAATCTGAATCCACACCTCGGAGGTCATCGACGTGCCGGTGAACGCACTCTGGCCATACCCGCCCAACACAATCACCGTCAGGTCCAGCAGACGATGAGCAACCGACAACGACGACTGATGAGCCTTGAGGATGCCGCGCAGTGGGGTTCGCATGAGGTTGCTCGCTCAGACAGATTTGATCGGAACGACCCGGCCGGACATTTCATTACTGACCAGCGACGGCATGGCCTGGAGCGGCCGGTACTGCGCCGGCACCCGCGCCTGGCGCGCCACGCTCAGACGAATTTCAACGAACTGACGCATCTCGGTTTCAAAGCGCGCTTCGGAGAAACGCTCGGCGTTGTTGCGGCACGCCTGGGCGGTGATCCGCGACTGTGACGCTTCGAACTCGGTGACCGCTGCCACCAGCGATTCCACAGTTTGCTGGGGGTAAAACACGCCGGTGGGCTGTGGGTGATCCAGGCCGCAGACGGTTTCCAGGGTGCCGCCCTTGCCGAAGGCGATCACCGGCGTGCCACAGGCTTGGGCTTCTACCGGGCTGATCCCGAAATCCTCTTCGGCGGCAAACACAAACGCCTTGGCGTTGCGCATGTGCTCCAGCAACACCGGGAACGGCTGGTACCCGAGCAGGGTGACGTTGGGCGCGTCGATGGCCCGGGCCTTTTCCATTTCAGGGCCGTCGCCGATCACGATCAGACGTTTGTCCGGCATGGCCGCGAAGGCTTCGATGATCATCGGCATGCGCTTGTACGGCACCATGCGCGAGGCGGTGAAGTAGTACTCCTGCTTGGTTTCCTGCAGGGTGAACCCTTGCGTGTTCACCGGCGGGTAAATCACGGTGGACTCGCGGCGATAGGCCTTGGCAATCCGCCCGCTGATGAAATGCGAGTTGGCGATGAAGTCGTCGACCCCGGCAGCGGTGCGCTGATCCCACATGCGCATGTAGTGCAGGATCATCCGCGCCATCTTGCTCTTCAGACCACTGGCAAGACCGGCTTCCTGCAAGTACTGGTGCTGCAGGTCCCAGGCGTAGCGGATGGGCGAGTGCACGTAGCTGATGTGCGTCTGGTCCGGGCCGCACAACACGCCTTTGGCCACCGCGTGACTGCTGCTGATGATCAGGTCGTAACCGGACAAGTCCAGTTGCTCGATGGCCATCGGCATCAGCGGCAGGTAGCGCTGATAACGGGTCTTGGCTTTGGGCAGGCGTTGAATGAAGGTGGTTTTCGCGACTTTGCCACCCAAATGGGCACGGTCATCGTCGCTGAGGAAATCGATGACGGAAAACAGGTCCGCCTCGGGCCAGATATTGATCAGTGAAGCCAGTACCCGTTCGGCACCGGCGTACGTCACCAGCCAGTCGTGGACGATTGCAATTTTCATTGGAATTCTCTGCATTAGCGGCCGAAGAAAAAACCTTCGCGTAGTGCCCGGCCCGCGAGGGGAGTCCCACTTCCTTGTTGACGCAGGCGCTACTTCAGACGCTGACAGGGTGCGTCTTGGCATTGCGGTTGTTGAGGCGTTTGCCCCATTGGATAAAGGGCGTTTCGATCACCCGGAAGCTCAGGTGGGCGAAAACCAGGGTCAGTACGGTGGCAAACACCGCGAGGGTCAGCGCGGAGGCGCCGGTGGGGCCGAGCAGCACTTCGCTCAGCATCAACATCGACGGGTGCAGCAAGTACAGCGAGTAACTCACCGCCCCCAGCCAGACCAACGCCGGATGATTGAGGCGTACGCGTTGGGTCAGCAGCAGGAAACTGCTGATGGCCGCAGCGTAGGTGAACAGGTAGCGGCCCCAGGTTTCGCCGGTGCCCATGTCTTTGCTGTAGGCCATGATCAGGGTCGGCGGCAGCAGCACGATAAAACCGAGTAGCAGCACCACCAGGTTGCGCGTGAGTTTGCGGCGGTGTTCGCCCAGCAGCCATTGGCGCCAGACCGAACCGAAGAACATCAGCGACAAGGCCAGCGGCAGCGCCACCGGCAACTTGCGTTCGGTCAGGGCGCGCACGACGCCCATGGCCAGCGCCATCAGCAGAAATACCAGCGCGCAGCGGCTGCGAAAGGTCAGGTCGTAGAGCTTGCCGGCGACGAACAACGCCAGGCACAGGGCGTAAAACACCACTTCAATGAACAGCGTCCAGTACAGCCCGATCACGTCTTCAACGCCCAGGGCCGCTTGCACCATGGTCAGGTTGGCGACGATCTGCGGCCACCCGGGGAGCTCGGCACCGGTCAGCTTCAGCATCACCAGAAATACCAGCAACGACAGCCAGTAGGCCGGGTACAAGCGCATCACCCGGGAGATCAGAAAGCGCCGTGGCCCGTCAGGCCCGGGTTTGAGACTGAACGGGATCACCACGCCGCTGATCATGAAAAACCACAACACCCCCAGCTTGCCCGGGTCGATCAGGTAATCGAGGACCCAGACGTGCCCGATCAGCGGGGCGTACAGGTGCGTGAACACCACCAACAAGGCGGCGATGCCACGCAGAGCATCCAGATAGGCCAGACGTTTCATGCACATGCCTCACAGCTTGCTCGAAGAAGATTCGCGCTGCAGGGTGTCGCCGGCGGTGGCGGGGCTGCGCCGATCCCGGCTGGTGTTGATCAGCGTGTCGATACGCTGCGAGACCCGTCGCGCCGAGTCCTCCCAGGAAAACCGGGCCACGTTGATCAGCCCGCGCCGACGCAGGGACTGGCGCAGCGGCAGATCGATGAGGATGCGTTCCATGGCGGCGGCCATGTGGCCGACGTCCGTCGGGTCGAAATACAGGGCGCTGGCTTGCAGCACTTCCGGGATCGACGCCGCGTTGGCCGCCAGCACCGGGCAACCGCAGGCCTGTGCTTCCAGGGGCGGGATGCCGAACCCTTCGTACAACGACGGGAAGACGAACGCCGCCGCGCCCTGGTACTGGGCAATCAGCTCGCTGTCACTGAGGCGTCCGAGGAAGCGGATGCGCGGGTCACGGGCGGCCAGGCGCTGCAGGCTGTCATCGTTGAAGACCTCGCTGGCCGCGCCGACGATGTGCAGTTGCAGGTCGTCGTGGTTACGCAGCATCAGGAACGCCTGGATCATCCGGGCGAAGTTCTTGTGCGCGCTGGGCGACGACACGGCGAGCAAGTAGTCCGGAGCGTCGATGACCGGCGCGGCAGGTTGGAAGGCCTCGCTGACGGCATTGGGCACCACCACGATTTTGTGTTCCGGGAAACGGTAGAACTGCGAAATCTCGCCCTTGGAAAACTGGCTCACGGTCAACAGGGTCTTGATCCGTGACAGCATGATCGGCGTCATGCTCCGGTACAGCGCGCGAAAGGTGCGGGTGTAGCTTTCCGGGTGACGCACGTACGTGATGTCGTGGTGGGTGGCGATCTGGTTGCCGTAAAACAGCGGGGCGGTGCTGCACAGGGAAATCAGCAACGGGCTACCATGGCGCTTGAGGTACAGCGGCAGGTCCAGTTGCTCCCACAGGTGACCGCTGTGGCGACCGATGCATTGCACGTCCAGCGCCTGGGCGCTTTCGTGCATCTTGATGCCATGGGGCGCGACGAAAACCACGTCATCGCGCAGCTGCTTGAGTGCCAGGCAGGTCTGTTCGGCAAAGCGCTGGACACCGCGCAGATCCTGGGTAAGAAAGCGAGCATTGATCACAATCATCGGGGCGACCTGTTATTAAAAGTGATGGGCCGTTGCAAATCGGTCAGGGCAGGGCGAACAGTGCCGGCCGGTTGCCCAGGCTGATGATTTTCGGAAACTCGTCGATCGGCACTTGCGCCGAGCAGCGACCGTCGTTGCAGGACCACGGGATGCCGCTGTCCACCAGGCCGATCTGCGGTTGCGCGGTGTCGATGTAATGCACATTGCCGTGCAGCACGCTGCTGGCGTCGACCTTGATGGGCCGCGCCAGTCCCGTGCTCCAGGCCACCAGCACCTGCTCCGATCCCTTGGCAAAACGCAGCAGAAACTGCGATTCGGTCTCGCGGCTCTTTTCGGCGTCGTAGCGAAAGTCATGCAGCGTCGGGCTGATGGCTTTCAGCGTCAGGTACGCCGGCTTGACGCTGAGGTCCTGATTGAGCAGCCCGAAATTCTGTTCCGGGTCGCGGCGGTCGGCGCCGTCGTTGAGCAGGCTGTTCCACCACATGCCCTTGATGTCCGGCAGCGTCTGGGCCAGGAAGAAACTGCGCGCCAGGTACGCCGCCTGCAGCTGCTCGCTGACCCCGCATTTGCCGTCGTTGCTCGGCCAGCCCATCTCCGTGAGGTACAACGGCACGGGCCGCGCGGCGATGGTCCGCAGGTCCGCATCTACCCAGCGCAACCAGGCAATCCAGCGTTCAGGGGTATGACGTTCCTCGAAGCGGCAATGCACGTACGGGTGCAGCGACAGGCCGTCCACATGGTCGAGAATCCCTGATTCGGCCAAGCGGTCGGCAAACCCCAGGTCCATGCCCTGGCTGGTGACCGCGCCCGCCAGAATCACCATCGGCCGCTCATTTCTGCGGATGCGCCGGGCACTTTCCGCCACCAGCAGGCTGTAGTCCTGGGCGAACATGGGGTCCACCGGGTTTTCCTTGTCCCACTCGTTCCAGATTTCGTAGAAATCTACGCTGTCGGTCAGTTGCCGGGTGACAAAGTTGACGTAGTTGCCGAACGCCTCTCTGACGGCAGGGACGCGCGGCTTGGCGTAGTTGTCGTAGAACGGGCTGCCGTAACCGAGGACCAGCAGCGGGCGTAAATGATGTTCCTGGGCCTTGCTCAAATAGGCCTGCCAGGCCGGGTCAATCCTCATCAGGCCGCGTCGGGGCTCGGCGGTCGACCAGTAGGCATCGTCGCGAACCGAGTCGACGCCGGCCGCTTCGAGCATCTGCAATGCCTTGGCCGACGTCGTGCTTTTGTTCATCAAATGCGTGGTCACGCCGACAATGAACGGCTCATCGGCGAAGACTGCACAGTTAAAGAACAAGCCCAGCAGGAGAACCATCAACGGTTTCCTTAACGTTGTCAGGTGCGTGTCGGGCATGGTGTGTCTCAATCAAGAGGCGCGGTCCGGAGCGCTTGCTCAGGTAAGTCTCGGCCCGAAAGGAGGGCATCGGTGTCGGCGGTTGCACATGTCGGTGATTTCAGTGGGTCCAAGGAGGCGTCACACCGCGTTGCTGGCAATCACGGGGGTATGGCGCGTGGCGTTGTCCTGCACGGTCTGGGTGAAGATGCTTTCGTAGCTGTCGAGCATCAGCTCCACGCTCAACAGCGCCGCGACGCTGACCCGGGCTTGCTGGCTCAGGCGACGCAGCAAATCCGGTTGCTGGTACAGCTTGAGCATGGCGTGGCCCAGGGAGTCGGGGTCACCCGGGTTGCACAACAGACCGTTGAGCGAGTCCTGAATGATTTCCGGCAGGCCGCCCATGCGACTGGCGATCACCGGCACCGAATGGGCACAGGCTTCAACGGCCACCAGCCCGAAGGGCTCGTTCCAGATCGACGGCACGACAGCGACGTCGATCTGGCTGTAGAATGCCTCCGGCTTCTGGTAACCGACGAAGCTGATCTTGGGCGAGGTCGCCAGCGCCTTGAGCTGGGTCTCGTCATTGAGCTGACCCCGGCCGGCGATCTGCAGCGTCGCGTCGAACGGCAGGCGCTGGAATTGCTCGATCAACCAGCGCACGCCTTTTTGATCCGACAGCGTGCCCATGTAACCGAAACGCAGGGGCGTCTTCTTCACCAGCGGATCCACCCGGCGCACCACGGCCGGTGGGCTTGGCACGGCGGCGTAAGGGCTGGCGTTGTGCACCACGTAACCCCGGGCGCCTTTGAAGTAGCCCTGTTGCTGCAGTTTCTCCAGCATGAAGCCGCTGACCCCGACCACTGTCGAGACCTGCGCCGAGCGAACATCGTGGCCCTTGCGGAACTGCTGGCAGCTGCCGCACGGCTGCTGGCAGCAACGGCCCTTTTTGAACATGTTGCTGCCGGGGCACATCAGGTACATGTCATGCAGCACCTGGACGATGGGCAGCCCGGCTTCGGTGATTTCATCCCACACCGACACCGACCAGCCCGCCAGGTTATGGCACACCACCACGTCCGGCCGTTGCTGCTTGATCACCTGTTTGACGTACGCCCGCATCGCGCCGTTGTAGCGGTCACGCAGGTGCCAGCCCAGACGCGCCAGCCGGCCGGGCCGTTGCGAGGTGAAATGCCAGAAAAAGTTACGCAGTCTGGCGCGGTACACCTTGACCTGGTTGACGGTGTCGACCACCAGACCGTCGTCGGGCCCGGTGACTAGCACGCTGACCTGGTAGCCGCGCTGCTGCAGGCCTTCGGCGGTGCGCTGGAGAATGATCTCGGCGCCGCCGCCGATGTGCGGCGAATAGAGGCTGCTGATAAAGAGAATATTCATAGCGGATACGACCGGTTGAGGCCCAGTACGCCGGACTCGCCGTCTCGGATGGCTTTTTCGATCAGGTTCAGGCGTGCTTCAGCCCCGCGTCGCTTGGCAATCAGGCGCAGCAGGCGGAAGAACACCCAACGGTTGAGCCCGTACAGCATCGAGGAGTTGGACCAGATGTTCTTGTCGAACCACGCCTGATTGCGCGCGCCGTAATACGCCCGCAAGTCCGAGCCGCCCAGCAGGAAACTCTCGTAGATGTTGTTGGTGCGCGCCTTGATGTTCCACGAACTTTCCAGGTCATCGAGCAGGGCGTCCGGCACCAGGAAAATCCGCCCGCCGCCGGCGGTGATGCGCCAGGTGTATTCGCTGTCGTCGGCGTACAGCATCAGCGCGTCCAGCGGCAGACCGATACGGCGGTACAGATTGCGGTGGGCCAGCAGGCCGCCGTAGGTCGCAAACGGCAATTGCACCAGCGGCAGCTTTTTCTCCGGTTGCTGCGGCGCGCCCCATGGCAGGCGGCGCCAGATCTTGTAGGGCAGCTGGGCGATGTGAAAGCCGAAGAAGCTTGAGCGGCGCTGAATGGCAAAGCGCTTAGGCACGCCGGCGGCGATGTCGGCCTGATGTGTCGGGCGGAAACCCAGCACGGCGGCCTTGTCCTCGCCGTCGATGATTTTCCGGTCTTCCAGCACGCTGTGCAGGGTGGCGATGGCGTTGATGGTCGGCGCGTTGTCGTCGTCCATCAGCCAGATGTGCTCGGCCCCGGCGTCCAGCGCCGCTTGAATCCCCACCGAGTAGCCACGGGCAGAGCCGGTGTTCTCGTGCAGGTAAATCACGCTGACCTGATCAGGCCAGTTGCACCGCAGCGTCTCCAACGGCGCCGTCGACGCGTTGCTGACGATGATGACACGGTCGATCAGCGGGCTTTCCAGCGACCGGCTGACCAGCGTGTGCAGGTAGTTGAAACGATCACCATAGGTGAGCGTCACCAAAGTCGTTTTTCGAGTCATGGTGAGTTCCGGGGCGAAGAGGGACGATCAGCCGCGCGGAGGGCACGGCCAAGGGAAGACGAAGAGGTGAATTCAGGGGTAGGCGCGAACGTGTTCACGAAGCGGTGTATCACAACGCTCGACGCGCCGAAGCTGAGGCTGACCCTGTAGGAGCTGACGACCAGCGGGAGGCTGCGATTGCGGTGTGTCAGGCAAACCGCATCGCAGCC